>PFOE01000074.1 GCA_002792355.1 Candidatus Roizmanbacteria bacterium CG_4_10_14_0_2_um_filter_36_35
CCCCCGGTGTGCAATTTAAAAAATGTAATCTTCAAAATTTGACGGGTTTTATTTAAATTCGACTACCAGTTTTTTTCCAAAAGCAGAGGCTATTTGAGAAAGGGTGTAAAGAGTCGGATTGATCATTTTCTTTTCAAATCGAGAAATTGCTGACTGTTTTGTCCCGATTTTTTCAGCCAACTGCTTTTGGGTTAACTTATTTTTTATCCTCAGTTCAATTATTTTTCCGATTGTTTCATATTCTGCCCTTAACAGTTCGTACTCTTTTCTTATTTTAGGATTTTTTAAAAGTTTTTCTCTAATAATTCTATAATTTTTCATATTCTGTTAATATAACATACATGTTATACAAATGTCAAGCGATCTTGAGCGATTTTTATATCTTTAGGTAATAACTTTTGCCTCTTTTTCTTAAAACCATGGAGGAGATAAAATACACTTTTTTTATAAGCAAACAAAAATCTAATTTCATTCTGACCTTTTATTCTTAATTCGAAGATTTCCTTTGAGACTTTTTTTATAAAAGGATATCCTGCCGATAAACCATAATTTTCACAACCTAACGACTCGTTTTATCTTTGTCTATAGACTATACGCTACAAAGTAAGCAATTTAGGCTGATATAACAGTAAGAAAACCTCGATATGCCATTTGTGAAAAACTTTAATTAATTAAAGTGTAATATTTGACTTTGTCTTTTTCTTTTGCCACAATTAATATTAAATATGATAGGAGAAGAACAAAAACTAGCAAAACCACCTCCACTTACTCCCTTAATTTCTGAACAGGCCGTAAATACAGCAAGGGAGACGGAGAAAAAAAGGAGCAACCTTTTTTAATTATGATGAATTTCAAAAACTAACAAAAGATTTACCTCCAAATACTTCTATCGTAGCAATTCTTAGGTCTTTGAGAAGAAAAAAATAATCTTCAAAATTTGACCTATTTCTTTTTAAGTTCTCGGTCGAGTTTTCCAAAGAAAATAAACATCAAAAAAAGAGCAATCAAAATTAACGCATAAATTATCTGAAATTTTTTAAAAAACTCAGTTAGATCAATCATAGAAATAAATAGCTTTTTCTAATTTCAAAGCTAAAGACAAACTAATAATAATGAAAATAAGATTAATTATCAAGACGGCTGAATTGTTTATCGATGGAACTGTCAAAACTAAAGCGGCGCTGATATTGGTAAAGAATGAAGAAAATACTCGTAAATGATATAAGCGAATGTTCATGAAAACAATATAAACAATTACTTTTTGTTTGTCTGTAGCGTATAGTCTACAAAATAGGCGATTTAGACCGACATAACAGTAAGAAAACCTCGATATGCCATTTCTGTAAAAACTTTAATTAATTAAAGTGCACTCTTCAAAATTTGACGGGGTTTGGTTTAGCCACAAAAAAGCTTTTAAAATTAAAAGTGAAATTCAGATTGAAGATCTTCTTTGTTTATCCTATAATATAGCATGAGCATGCATAAAGAGAGGGTATTAAATTTTGGTGCAGACCGTAAATTTTTAGTATCTGAAAAAGGAGAGATAAGATCAGCCGACCCATTTTTCTTAGCCACTTTACCTCAGCTAGAATTTTTGATTTTAAAAAGTAAAGGGTTTAGATTTAGAGAAATTGGTCCAATACTATTGCTCTCGAAAGGAAGAGTTATAAATATAGCGACTACCTTATATGAAACGAATGAAAATTCTTATGGTCAACTTCTTTGTAATGCGATGGAATTATCACTGTTAAATACAGTGGCAGTTAGAGGAATTATATCTTTATTAGGAGATGATAAAATAAAAAAGGAAAATACAATAATTGTTGAATCAATGGAAAAAGCGATTAAAGAAAAAAACGGAACAGAAGGTCTATATACATCATTTTCACCAGAGCTTCGTAATACTGCCTTAGAACAACCAATTCCTATATCAATACCTATTAATCAATTAGTTACTTCCCCGGTTGCATAATATTGTTATTAAATCTTCAAAATTTGACCCTGGTTTTTTTGAAAATTATGCAAGTTTATTTAAACTGGAGAATCAATTTGCTGTCAAGGGCTTCAGCTAGTCTTTTCAGTAAAAATAATGAAGGATTGGCGTTCATTGATTCTATTCTTGATATGACCGCCTGAGTGGTTTTCATTTTTTTAGCCAACTGCCTTTGAGACATTTGTTGAGCCAATCTTTTTTCAATGATTGCGCAAGACAATAAATATTCCGGCTCTGATTCTTCCCAAGCTTTTCTAAATTTGGGATCTTTCAGTCTTTTTCTCAGATCTTTCCTAAATGTATAGATTAATTTTTTTTTCATATATAACTATGATATCTTATAAGATATCAACTGTCAAGTGATTTTACGGTTTATCCATTCATTATATCGACTATATGAAATGCCAATTTCTTTTGAAGGAGTTTTCCGCGTTTTTTTAACAAAGCCATGAAGAACTAAAATAAAATTTTTAAAAGGAGCAACAAAAACCACTCTTATATTATCTTTGCCTAATATTCTTATTTCCCAAAACGGCGTGCCTATTAATTTCCTGATATGAGGAATAATTTGTTGTAATCCGTAAGTTTCTAGGTGAACAAATACTCTTAATATCTTTGATTGCTGAGAGGGTGATAGTGAATTAAGAAAATCATTGAAAGGATTTTTCTCGGCAGGAGAAATATAATAGTGAACTTTTGTTTTTACATCTATCATTTGAATTGATGATAATTAAATACTTTTTGTTTGTCTGTAGTTTATACGCTACAAAGTAAGCAATTTAGACCCATACAATAACGAAAAAACCTCGATATGCCATTTTTTACAGTCTAACGTTACGGTGTAATCTTCAAAATTTGACGGGTTTTAAGTTTGAAAGTAGATGTAAAGCTTGGTGTCGAGCGCCTTCGATATTCTTTCAAGAAGTGAAAAAGTTGGCAGCGATTCCATATTTTCCAATCTTGATATAACCGGTTGTTTGGTTCCGATTCTTTTGGCTAACTCTTTTTGGCTTAGCTTTCTTTTAAGACGAGCGCCGATTAAACTTCGGACCAACTGATATTTTGGCTCCTCTTTTTCCGCCAGTTTTTTAAAACCTTTTCTTTTCATCAGTTTTTTTTCATAGTCTTCCCAAGTTGTTAGATCGTTGATATTTCTCATAGATAATTATTTATAAATATAACAAAATCATTATATTAATAAATTCATCAAATGTCAAATTCTTTTTTCCGATTAATAGCTATTTTTAATTCTTTGAGAGGAATTTTATTAGTTTTTTTAATAAAACCATGGAGAATTAGAAAAATATTTGGGGGAACATAAGCAAAAAATAATCTTATTTGCACAGAAGTTTTGACTCTTAATTCATATAGATTGTAAATTAAAAGGTTTAAAAAATACTGCTAAACCTGGAGAAACTAAAATAACTGCAAACAAAGTTGACGCTAAATTATTGCAAGAATTAGACAGCGCTTTAAATCAAAAATACTTTCTTTTATAAAATAATAAACGATGTTATTTTATTTATCTGTAGACTATACGTCACAAAGCAAGCTGTTTAGACCGATATAACAATAAAAAAACTTCAATATACCATTAAAAGGTTTCAGGGTTTTTTAAATTCTGTTACAATAAAAGTTGTTTATGATCAAACTTTCCCCCAGTAAAATCGCAACGTACAAGCAATGCCCATATAAGTATAGATGCGATACTGATACACAGATAAGAAATGCTTACAAAAAAGACACCCCTGATTTAATATTTGGAAATCTAATTCATGGCTGTCTAAACGATTTCTTTAAAAGAACACAAAAGTCTGAAAGAAATTACGAAACCTTGAGGAAACTTTTTGAGGAAAAATTTAAAAAGAACTTTGAAAAACATAATCGAATTTTTAAGACAAAAGAAAACATAATTAAATATGTTGAAGAAGCGAAAAAACAATTTAAAACCTTCCTTTCAAGTAAATATTCCAAAACAGAACCCATAGTAACAGAAGATTTCCCAAAATATTTATACAGTGATGAACTAGAATTAGTTGGAAAATTTGATCGGGTTGATTTAATCGATGACAAATTAATTTTGATTGATTATAAAACCGGGAAGTATAAAGAAGATAGACTTGAAAATAATAAATTTCAACTTGATTTTTATGAATATTTGCTCTCCAAGATTTACCCGGAATTTAAAACGGCTAAAAAAATTCTTTTTTATTTAAAGGAAAATAAGATAATAGAAGAAAAAAGCAGTAAAGATTTAAACAAAGTTGAAGAAAAGATATTAAATTACGCCGATTTAATAGGGAGCGATAAAGAATTTAAACCTAAAAGGAACTCTTTATGTAACTACTGCGACTACCAAGAGATTTGCCCATTGTTTAAGAATAACTAATGTTATCTTCAAAATTTGACCCTTGTTTGATTTTAAACCCTATTTACTATAGGTATATTTTTGGTATAATTTACTCATGTCAAAGGCTGAAAATATTACCATAGAATCTCAACCGTCCATTTTAAGAAGATCAATAATAAGAGGCATTATCAGTGGAGAAGAAAAAATAGAATATTTACCAAAATTGTTATTTGGCAAAAAAAATGATTTAAAAGACATAAATTCAGCTGTTTTTATTTTCCTAGAGATAGATAATACTTATTCTTTGCAGACTGATAATTTTCATGGAAATATTAAAGAAATTGTTAAAGGTTTAATAATATGCACAATTGAAAATATGCCACTTGGTGGATTATTATTTTGTGGAGAAAATATCGACAAACCTTCATCTGTATATTTTTTCTGTCATCCAGAAATTCCAGAAGAATTTTCAACTAAAGCAGTAATAGAAAAGATAGAAGACCAACGAGAACTTGTCAGGAAAATGATGTAGTTATTTTCTAGTTTGAGGCGGCCAGTCATATATTTCAACTCTAAGATATAAAGAGCCTTCAAGATCTCTCTTCATATGGGTTGGAGAATTAAAAGTTAAGGCGCCTTCAATTTTTTTAACAGTTCCTGCGTATGGTCCTTTTTTCATCCAAACAGGAACGAGGTTTATTCCTGTTTCCTTAGAAATATCAATGGCATCCCTGATAACCCCAGGTTTATCGTCTACTAAAACAATAGGCATTCTGGCTTCGGAAAAAACTTCCACTAAAGATTTTAAACTTTTTTTGTTTGAGTCAACTAAAACAAGCGGAGGCTTTTCATCTGTATCAACCCAATCTTTTAACAAATCATAGTTATGCTGTCTTAAATCTTCCAAACGGAAAGCCTGGTAACCAAGTATTTTCTGACCGATGCCTGACCTTTCTATTTTTAAGATCTGGTCGCGGGCGGCTCCTTCGGTGTAGAAAACAAGATGATTGTTTTTGCCTAACTCTTCGATTAATTTCAGAGAGTCGGCAAAAAGAAAGTTTTTCGGATCAACTCTCATTATTGTCTGGAAGATTTCTTGTTGAGGCAGTTTAAAATGCAAACTTATTCTATCTGATAGTTCGTCCATGCTTATAATCTGATTTGTTTTTCGCATCTCTTCATAAAAATGGGAAACAATTTTTAGCCAATATCCACGATGCGTTTTTTCCTCGCCGCTATCAACTCTTTTATTTAAATAACTAGCAAGTCCATGGAAAATAGCCGATCTTAATTTTTCAGTATCAATAAAAGCATTATCAATATCGAGAAGAAAAACATACGGCGAATTTGGCAAAATCATGGCAAATTATACTATATTGTCAAAACCGTATTTCAAAATTGCTATAATCAATTTATGGCCAAAAATTTCACGGCGATCGACGATTTGGTAAAAAAATATAAAAAAGAAAACAACGCTGTCAGCATGCCTAAAGAGGCAGAGCCTGTTAGGGCGGAAAAGTTTGAGATCAAAGAAGTCGTCGAACACAAAGTCGAAGAAGAGGTCAGGCCTTTTATTTCTCCCCGTCACGATACGATTGAACTGCCGCCTGATCTGAAAAAAATGGGACTGCAGTCAACCTCATCAACCCAGTTTTCTTCCTATCAAAACATCAAGCTGCCGATCCCTGATGAAAAAGTGGTTGTCGGTTTGCACGCGCCAATTACCTCATCTTTTAGATGGCTGGCAACCTTTGCGGTTTATCTTTTGGCGACAGTCCACTTAGGGTTAAAAGTAGTTCACGGTAAAGTCATCCGCGTTTTGCGTTCTTGATTTCTTGGAGAAATCCTTCTTTTCCCAAAGCGCCGACGAATTGATGGACAACCTGTCCGTCTTTAAAAATAACGAATGTCGGGATGGAAAAGATCTGATAAGTCGAAGTCAGCTCGGTATTTTCATCGACGTTGACTTTAACAAATTTAATGTCGGTTAATTCTTTAGCAAGCTCTTCGATAATCGGTCCGGTCATCTTGCATGGACCGCACCAGTCTGCGTAAAAATCAACCAAAACCAGTCCTTTTTTATCTAATACTTCTTTCTGGAAACCGTTTTTATCAGTATGAACAACCATAAAACAGTATCAATGTTAAAGTAATTTTTTTTGATTTTCAAGCCCATTTGGATATCGAGAAAATCAGGTTATCATGACGGTCTAAAACACCAGTTTTGTAGCGTATAGTCCGTTGACAAGATTAATAAGAGAATAGAAGATAGGAATAGAAGCAGGTTAGGAAGTTTGACAGTAGAAGTTAGAAAAAAAATCTATCTTCTTATTTCTATTTTCTTAACTCGTTTCTATACCTAATTTCCATTTTCCAATCTCAAATGCTGGCCAAAGTTTTGTCAGGTACAACAATCGGGCTCGATGGCGTTTTGATCACGGTTGAGGTTGATGTGGCTGAGCGGGGTTTTCCCGGGTTTACCATTGTTGGTCTGCCTGACAAATCAGTTGACGAAGCCAAGGAAAGAGTAAGAGCGGCAATTGTTAATACTTCTTTTGAAATGCCAGACACCCGTCTGACTATTAATCTGGCTCCGGCTGACATTCACAAAGTCGGGTCCGCCTTTGATCTACCGATTGCCGTTGGGATTCTCGCCGCTGTCGGAATGATTAAAAAAGACGCTCTGAAAAACAGTTTGTTTTTAGGAGAACTGTCATTGGAAGGAGAGGCAAGAAGAGTGCCTGGTGTGCTTTCAATCTCACTTCTGGCGAGAGCAAAAAAAATAGACAGAATTTTTGTTCCCTGGGGAAATGTCAATGAATCAGCTTTGGTTGATGGAACTGACATCTATCCGGTAAAAAATTTAGGGGAGTTGGTTCTCCATCTCAACGGCGAAATAATTATTCCGTCTTATCCTCATCAAGAGCTGAAAGAACTAAAAAGGGAGGAAGACGGTTATTTATTTGAAAATATCAAAGGCCAGCAGACTGCCAAAAGAGCTTGTGAAATCGCTGCGGCTGGATTTCATAATATTCTCTTCAAGGGTCCGCCGGGAACGGGCAAAACTTTACTTTCACGGGCGTTTCCGTCGATTTTGCCAGCGATGGAAAAAGAAGAAATCCTGGAGGTGACAAAAATTTATTCGATCGTTGGCCTTTTGAAAGACTCTTTTTATATCGCCAACCGGCCGTTCCGCTCGCCCCATCATACGACGTCTAGAATCGGTTTGGTTGGCGGCGGTTCCCATCCGACTCCCGGCGAAATTTCTTTAGCTCACCGGGGAGTATTGTTTTTGGATGAGTTTTCCGAGTTTCCCAGGACAGTGCTTGAGTCTCTTCGTCAGCCGATGGAGGATGGCTTTATTACTATTTCCCGCGCCCAGGGAAGCCTGACTTTT
>PFOE01000027.1 GCA_002792355.1 Candidatus Roizmanbacteria bacterium CG_4_10_14_0_2_um_filter_36_35
CGAAAATAATATTAATATCCTTTATTGGGATTATTTCATCAGAATAATGTCGGGGGCTCCAACGCTTGGTTATTTCACTGATGACCTTATATCTTGGTCGGGGTTGGTGAATTTTGAGAATTTCATCAATGATTGAGACCATAATATAATTTATTATAGATTTAATCTTCAATTAATGCTATAATGTAATAGATCTAAGAAATTGTTGACTTCCTTTATTTAGACAACTTCTTATTTTTACACACATATGACCAATAAAATATATGTTGGTAACATTTCTGAGCTGACTACAGACAGCGACCTATTCAGCCTTTTTTCAAAATCAGGACAGGTGATGACGGCAAAAATCAGCGTTGGTATAGATATGAAAAATACCGGACACGGATATGTCACTATGAACAACGATAAGGATATGGAAAAGGCAATCTTAAAATGTAACAATTCCCTTTTAAAAGGAAATAGGATTAGAGTCATTGAGGCGCACTTTATAGACAAAAACAGAGATTATCTATCAAAACAAAACAGATTTAGAACATATCGGAGATTTTAAACTTACCTTTAATATGAACACAGTCAGTAATAATCCGTGTCCGCGCTGCGGAAAGCAACGAATATTTGTCAAGACGTGGAGAGAAAAAATAGGCTATTCTGTAGTTACAACTACAGAGACAGCCTGTCCTGATAAAGAATGCCAAAAAATGGTCGTTAAAGGCAATAAAAATCAAAAAGACAAATACGACGCCGCTCAATTAAGAAGAAAACAGGGCTTCGGCCATCATAAAAAATCCTAAAAGGGCAGGGTTAAAGGAATATTTTGCGTCTTTCCTTTCTCTAAATATTTTTTCCAGCTGACCGATACCTCTATTTTACCTCTTTCATTAAGAAAGTAAACTTTGCTGTTTGTCACCCCATAATCAAATAATTCTTTAGTCAATGAAACATCATCCAGGCAGTATTTCTTCAACTCGTCAATTTTTCCTTCTTTATAAAGATCAATTGCATGTAATCCATGACCTGACTTTTTTTTCCCCAAAGTAGCAAAAATAAATTCATTAAGGGCTAATCGTCGGCCAATTTTTCCCCTAAGATCATCTAAGATGTCAAAAACGGCAAAAGAGGATGTTTTTCCTGGATAGTATCCCTGTAATACTTCCATGTCAAAACTCCTAATGTTATATCCGATTACATAAGAGGCCGACTCAAGGATGGGAAATAATTTATTCAGTTCTTTTTCCTCAAACACCTGGTTATGAGAATCTTTATAATCGTAGATCGCCGCAACGGAGACTTCTAATTTTTTAGGGTCGTCATAGTCGCGAAAACTGTATTTGGTTTCAAGGTCAAGGACAACCGGAAATTTTTTCATACTAATTAAATTTTTTATTTCTAATTTCCTTAAAAATTTCTACCTCAAGAAAACGCTGCTGACGGGGAGTTTTTTCCCACTGCAGGTTAATTTTATTTAAGTCCTGGTGATATTTTTCATATATGTCGTTGAATATTCTCATAAATAAATCCTTGTTTTTAGATGACAATCGATAAAATTCTTTTTGGAAAAACTCTTCGAGTTTGCCCAAACTCCACAGCGTCTCGACAAATTTTTCATTATTAAGGTTAACCTCTGATAGATCTCCTTGAATCGGCCTGACTTTAAACTTCATCATTTTAATTTCTTCATGCATTTTTTCCGTCGAGGGTTTTTTATTTAAGGACTTCTGGAAGCTGTTGATCATTTCCAAAACATCCTTGGCAGGTTTGCTTCTCATAGGTTATAATTATTATATGTTGAGACAAAAATTACAAGACGATCAACTAATCGCCCTTAAAGCTGGTGACAAAGACAAACTTTCTGTACTCCGTTTTATTATAGCGCAAATACAAAACAAGGAAATCGATAAAAAATCTGAACTAAACGACGAGGAGACGCTCAGCGTCTTAAAAAAAACCGCAAAAGAACTCAAAGAATCGATCGACGCTTTTACAAAAGGCAATCGCACCGATTTAGTCGAAGATAATAAAAAACAATTAACAATCGTCTCCCAATATTTACCTGCAGAAATCAGCGACGAGGAACTAAAAAAAGAGGTTGAAAAAATCATCTCTGACAATAAATCTGTCTACGACCAAAACTCCAAAGCCATCATTGGTATCTGTATGAAACAGCTGAAATCAAAGGCTGATCCGTCAAGAATTATGCAGGTTTTGAGATCCTTCGACTCCCCCGCTACGCGGGGTCGCTCAGGATGACAGAGAGGGAAATATGGTAATTCTTAAAAAAATCTTTTTTGTTTTGTTGATTATCTTTCTTTTTTCCTCTCTTTTCCCTAATCTTATTAATTATCAAAGCAAGCTTTCTTTTTACCAACAGACTAAGGACGATTATGAAAAAGAAAAGAAAAAACAGATAGAGCTGAAAACTGAAATCGTCAAGAAAAAAAGCGTCGACGAAGTGGAAAAGACGATTAGAAACAAGCTGAATCTTTTGAAAGAAAACGAAGTCGCTCTCATCATCCCCCCACCTTCTCTATCTCCTCAGGCGACCCCGACTCCGCTTCTTTTCAACTGGCAGCAGTGGTGGAGAGTGTTTTTTAAGTAAATTTTGTGCCTGGACACCCTTAGGGTGTACAAATTAAGATTCCTCGACTTCGTTCGGAATGACAGCAATAAAGTTCAATGGTATAATTAGTGTGTTCTTTTATATTACGGGGTAGTGTACGGCCGCACAGGAGGCTTAAATAATGGGCTCATATGAAAGTAATTTCTTATGATAATTGGCTTATAACGGTGAACTCCCGATTGAATCGGGACAACGCCGCGGGAAGGAGGTACCAGACGGCACCTCCGCCTGTAGAGACTGAACGCCAATGTCCCGCTTAGCGGGATAAAGACACAGTCCGACACTCCAAGTAATTGGAGAAACAGTTCGCATAATCTCCTAGACCGTGGTTCGACTCCCGGCCCCGTAACATAGACATTATGAATAATTTTCTTTTATCAGTCATTGTTCCTGTTTATAACGAGGAAAATAATATCAAACCTCTCTTCGACCGGCTCTTTCCTATTGTCAAAAAATATAGCTATGAAATCATTTTTGTCGATGACGGGTCGACTGATAAAACAGTTAATACGATAAAAAAAATTAGCGGTAAAAATTCGCAGATAAAATTGATTTCTTTTTACCGCAACTTCAGCCATCAGATGGCTTTGTCTGCCGGATACGAAGCAGCCTGTGGCGACGCGGTCATCACCATCGACGCCGACCTTCAGGATCCTCCGGAAATTATTGACAAAATGATTAACAAGTGGCAAAGAGGGGCAAAAATTGTTTATGCCAAAAGGCAGGAACGCCAGGGTGAAAGTTTTTTCAAATTAGGAACCGCCTCCTTATTTTATAAACTTATTAACTTTCTTTCCGACACCCCTATCCCGTCAGAAGTCGGCGACTTCAGACTTTTAGATAAAACTGTCGTCAGTTATTTAAACAGTCTCAAGGAAAGACCGAGTTTTTTACGGGGATTGGTTGCCTGGCCCGGATTTCCAACCGAATATGTCTATTTCAAAAGGGATAAAAGATTTTCCGGAGAAACTCATTATGGATTTTTCAAAATGCTTAACTTTGCTTTGGATGGTATCATGTCCTTTTCCACCAAGCCTCTAAGACTGGCGACTTATTTTGGATTCATGTCGGCCTCATTGGGATTTTTGGGGATAGTTTATGAAGTCATAAAAAAAATTCTTTACCCGGAATCTTTTGTCACCGGCTGGATCGGTCTTTTTATCGCCGTGCTTTTTATCGGCGGAATTCAACTGATGACAATTGGAATCATCGGCGAATATGTGGGTAAAATATATAAGGAAATACAGAATAGACCCAAATATTTGATAAAGGAAAGGATTAATATTTAATGTCATTGCGAGGAACGAATAAAATGAGTGACGAAGCAATCTGATTATAGAGATTGCTTCACTTCGTTCGCAATGACACTTTATAATATGAAACGTTTAGGATTGATATTAATTGCCGTCGGTTTAGCTCTTCTTGTTTTTGTTTTCTATAACTTTATTAAGGAAAAAACCAAAATGGCCTCTCCGATTCCAGAAGATAAAGGGGTGAAGGTGATTTTTGTCACACCTGGATCTAATAAGTGACAAAAA
>PFOE01000095.1 GCA_002792355.1 Candidatus Roizmanbacteria bacterium CG_4_10_14_0_2_um_filter_36_35
CCATTTAGCAGCGGGATCTACGGTTTTGATAATTTTTTCTACCTCTTTTTTTTCTTCAGTAATTTGCTGTTGATTCATAAGAAAATCTTAAATCTTAAATCGTAAATGTCAAATCTAAATCGTAAATCTTAAATCTAATTAATAAAGATTTGAGTTTTTAGATGTAGATTTGAGATTTGAATTTTGACATTTGAGATTTTATCTGAATTTCGTCACGAATTCCAGTCCCTTAGTTAACAAGATGTCTATTATACCCACATATAATCCAATTATCAAGGAAACGCCGATGACTATTGCTGTTAATTTGATTGTTTCGGCCCGGGAGGGCCAACTGACTTTTTTGAGCTCATCGACGACATCGGTTGCAAAGTTGGGTTTTGCTATTTGATTTGCCATTTTGATATTGTAGCATAAAAGTTAAAAGCTCGATACCGAAATTTTAGTATCTTTGCGGGGCCTGTCTCGGATTCATTCCCGCCGGTGCTCGCTTCGAACAATACCCCTCGACTGCGCGCCTGCCTGCCGGCAGGCAGGCCGTCCGGGATCCCTTTCTTCTCGACACCCGCAATATTTTTTTTATAAAGACGAGGCAATGTGATTTTTTCACTTTCGAGGGAACCACGAAGTGGTGAGATTCTCGTGTGATAAAAATTACGTTGCCGAGTCTTTAAACTTAATGATTTGCTATATTTAAATTATGACCAAAGAAATCATTCATTCTTTAATTCTAATTGCCACTATTGTTTTAGCGTTTATTTTCCCAAAAACAAATCTCGCCAACTATGAACTGCAGATTACTGCCGGACTTTTTGTCATTCTTTATCTGGTAAAAAAATTAGTTGTTTCTCAAAGTTCTTCATCTCGCTTAATCGAATCGGTAATTTTTACCCTAATCATCGTCGGTATCGTCAATTCAACTGGCGGCGTCAACTCTTTATTCTTTTTTCTGATTTATTTTCTTCTTTTTTCTTTATCTTTGCTCCTTGAGCCGATTATTTCTATAACAACTACAATTACTCTCGTTGTCTTTTTTTTACTTTCAGTCCCCCAGGGCCAGAACTGGAAAAATCTCCTCCCGATCATTTCTTTGGCTTTTATCACTCCTTTTGCCATGTTTTTGGGTGAAGAGTATAAAAGAAGTGAGAAGTTAGAAGTGAAAAGTGAAAAGTTGCAAGAGGATGCTTTTCTTTTTGTCTCTCTTCTTTTGAAAAACCATCTGAAAAATATTAAGGAGGCGGTGGAAAACTTCGTCGGTGACCACGAATTAGATATTATTAAAAAATCTGCGTCGAGAATGGAAAAATTGATTGAGAAGTTTGAAAAAAGCTAATATGAATTTACGCTTCGCTAGATTCCTCGTCGTCGCTTTGCTCTTCCTCGGAATGACAGGAGGGGCGGTATCGGCTGTTGATATGGAATCGTCGCGGTTTCGCATTGATTCAGCTAATGTTAATTCTGCCGCCGGAAACAAATCGTCGACTAACTACAAACTATCTGACACGATCGGTCAACTAGCTGCCGGAGAGTTTTCTTCAACCGGATACGTGGTTAAGGCTGGATTTCAATATCTTCATTCTATTATTCCTTTTCGCTTTTCTATTTCAGATATTAATGTTGCCCTTGGCACATTAACTCCTAATGTTCCCGTAACTGCTTCGACAGTATTAACAGTCTATTTTGGCGCTGCCGGACAATATCTGGTCACAGCGATTGAGGAAAGTCCGTTTAAAACTCAGTCTGGAAACGCCATTCCTGATACCAGTTGTAATGGCGGCGGAGATACCTGTAGTGAATCATTAGCAAAAGTTTGGGATTCTGTCTCAGCTTATGGTTTTGGCTATGGCATGAGTGGTGATGATATTCCGGCTGATTTTATTGACGCAACTTACTTTCGACCATTTCCCGATCGGACTGCCGCCGAATCTCCGGCAACTGTAATGACTAGTATTAACGTCGGTAAAAATCGCATTTCTACTCTAACTTTTAAAGTAAATATATCGCCAATCCAGCCGGCCGGAAGTTATCAGACAATTATTAATTTTGTGGCAACACCGAGTTTTTAATATGATACCTTTTGTCATTCCGAGCGAAGCGAAGCGAAGTCGAGTCGAGGAATCTTAAAAAGATCCCTCCACGCGTCCCGCCTTTGGCGGGACTTGGTCGGGATGACAGTGGGGGTGGTATTTTTACTTTTGACTTCTTCTGTAAATGCTCAACAGGTCTCTCTCTCAATCTCTCCTCCTATCCTCGAACTTGTCATCAAGCCGGGTAAGTCGATTATGGTTGCCTACCGGGTGGGAAACTTGGGTGACCCAACCATTTTGACAACGAAAATCCTTCCTTTTGAACCCAAGGATAATTTGGGAAATATCCGAATAAAAAAAGAGTTCGATGGACCGGTCCGCTTTGGTCTTGACAATGCTGATCTACAACTTGAGCAACCGTTTTTTTTGAAAACCGGCGACTCGCAGCAGCTGCTTTTAAGAATCAGGCTGCCTGAAGGAGCGCCTGAAGGCGATTATTATTATACCTTATTAGCAGAAACTGTTCCGCCTAAAAGTTCTGAAGGCATTGGCAGCGCCCAAGCTCGGGTTGACATTGGCAGTAATATTCTTATTACCGTGACAGAAAGCGGGTCTGTCGAAGTCAAACCAAAGATAGCTCTTTTCTCCACCTTGGGCGGATTAATCCTTGACCGAGATTTAAAAATATACGATAGTTTTGACAAAATTCCTCTAACTCTTATCGTTGAAAACAAAGGTAAAAATATGATCAAGCCCGAAGGCGAAATCACTCTCAAGGGAAATTTCGGCGAAGAGATAAAATATGACATCATTCCTAAAAATATTCTATCAATGTCACAAAGACTGGTCGAGGCCACTCCTTCTGCTCAGTTTGAAAAACCAGTCAGCCTGACTCTGTCTGGATTTTTTGTCGGTCTATACCGACTGTCAACCAAGTTGACTTTTGGTGAAAATTCGCCGACCGTCTTTGCCTCAACTTCATTCTTGGCCCTGCCTTTTAAGCTAATTGTTGGATTGATTGTTGTAATAATAATAACCACTTTTGTAATAAGAAAATTCTCCACTCAGGAAGACGAAGATTAATACTGGTGGCATATCGCAAAAATCTGCTTGTTAATATCTGCTAAAACCTTTCCTTTGTAGCGTATAGTCCGTTGACAAGACGACATAAATATACCTTAATTATTATGTCGTCCTGAGCGACCCGTCTTTTAAGATTCCTCGACTCGCTTCGCTCGCTCGGAATGACAATGGGAAGTATGGAAAAATTATTGAAAAAACTAAAAAAATATCGGATTGAGGTTGTCATTTTGACGATTGCTTTTTTAATAGCAATTGTTTCTTTGTTAATTTTTTTAAATACCTATCAAAAGACAGATGAAGAAATTCAAGACTTCTCACTCCGCCCTTCGAGCTTCGAGGAACAAGTCGGCGGGCAAGCAAAAATCTATATTGACGTCTCCGGTAGTGTTAATAAACCGGACTCATACGAAGCCTCAAACGGCATAAGACTAAAAGATCTGATTAAAAAGGCCGGCGGTCTGTCTGACAGTGCCGATAAAAGTTTTTTTGCGAGAAACTTCAATCTGGCAAGAATAGTGTCTGATCAGGAAAAGATTTATGTGCCGTCGGTTTGGGAAGTCGGTAATGGTTATTTCGTAGAGAATCAACAAATGTTAGATTACAATTCGCCAGGTAGGGGCATTGCGAGCAATGCCCCTACAGATAATAAAATCAATATCAACTCTGCCACGATTGAAGAACTAGACACACTTCCTGGCGTCGGAAAAGTCACTGCCCAGAAAATTATTGACAATCGTCCTTTTGGGGCTCTGGAAGAACTATTAAATAAAAAGATTGTTAATAAATCTGTCTTCGAAAATATTAAAGATTTAATAACAATTTAATAAATGTCTTCTTCTTATTTTTTTAGCTCTGTTATTAATAACTATCTTTCCGAACCCCAAGCGTCTCTTTTGAACGGAATTATTTTCGGAGTTAATTTGAAAACTACTAAAATTTTTTATGAACAGTTAAAGATTGTTGGATTGCTCCATATTGTTGTTCTCTCGGGAATGAATATAACCATACTGGCAGCAATTATTGGCTCCATAACGTCTTTTTTTGGCAAACAAATATCTATTCTGATAACGATACTAACTATTATTTTGTTTATTTTATTTGTAGGACCACAAGCCCCAATAGTCAGAGCAGGCTTTATGGGACTTCTCACGCTCGTAGCTATTCTGACAGGAAGAAAAAATCTCGTCTTATATTCTTTGTTTCTGTCTGTAATTTTTATCGCTATTGTTTTTCCCAGGTGGTTGACGTCGATATCACTACTGCTTTCCTATGGAGCCACTCTGGGAATTATTTTTTTTGGTCAAACTTCTTCAAAAAATCAGTTATGGAGAGAGTTAAAGGTTTCCTTGGCGGCGCAGCTATTCACAACGCCAATTATTTTTATCTATTTTAAACAGATTTCCCTGATTGCTCCTCTGTCAAATCTGCTGGTCGCTCCAGTTATTCCGCCTTTGATGATTTTTGGTTTTTTAACAGCGATTTTGGGAAAGATTAATTATTTTTTAGGATTAATTCCCTCTTATGTCTGTTATGGATTATTGACTTATATGGTTTGGGTTGTTGAGACGCTGTCAAAATTACCATTTGTATTTTTGCAATTTTAAATATGGCAAAACACCGAAAATCAATCAGATTAAAGAATTATGATTATTCCCAATCAGGATTATATTTTGTTA
>PFOE01000028.1 GCA_002792355.1 Candidatus Roizmanbacteria bacterium CG_4_10_14_0_2_um_filter_36_35
AGGGTCTCATTTAGCGGACAGTTTAACAACAGGCAAGGAATAAGAAGCGGAACCAATAGTCGGGGAGGATTCCAGCCGGTTTCAGGAGAAATAATTGCTAGTGATGACAAATCAATCACGGTCAAGCTCCAGGACGGTTCAAGCAAAATAATTTTATTATCAGATAAAACCCAAATTAATAAAGCGGAAACCGTAGATAAAAGTCAGTTGAAAACCGGAGAAAAAGTGGCAGTTTTTGGAACGGAAAATACTGATGGCAGTGTAACCGCAACCAATATCCAACTTAATCCCATAGTGAGAGCAGGTCAACCACCAGTCAACAATCAATGATTAAATAAAAAAAGAACCAGAAGAGAAATAAAAGTAATTACAAAAAAAATTACTAAAGTATAGGTAAGAAGAGTGAGGGCGTCTTTCTTTTTGCCGTCAAGATATAAAAGCGCTGGTTTACCAAAAATGAGAGATCCGGTAAGAGCGGTTGAGAAGACAAATAAAAGCAGCATGGCGATCGGCGCTAAAAAAGTCGCCTTTCTTCCGATTTTTATAAGCGTTCCAAAATACATAAAACTGCCGACAGCGCCAACATATAAAGCCGTCCCAATCGCATTTAAAAAAGCAGTTTTTAAAACTTTGTTCATAGTTTTATTTATCACAAGCCATTAAGGTGCACATAACTTCTCCGTCTTCACAACCACAAGTGTTACATCCGTCTTCAGCAGGGAAACTATCGCCAGATTTATAAGTCTTACCGTTATACTGGCAAGATTTTGGAAAAGGATTGATGTTAATTGGCTCCTCGCCACTTTGTATACTTTTAATGTTAAAACCTAAAAGAACTCCCAGAAGTAAAACAATAATAAAAGCAACTAATATTAGAATTTTATTTATCTTCATATTTAGTTAGAGTTTTTTAGCCTGTGTTCGCCTTCGGATAAAAAGAATAATAAAGAAGATAGGTACCAATATTACAGAATAGACCACTATCCAAATGGTCAGAGAACCGATGCTCCGAAGCGTACCAACAAGCGAACGAACAGCCTGTTTAAATATGACTTTTGGCCTCCAGGTTTCTGTCGGAGCATAAGGAAGCGCAAGTTCATCTGTCGAAAGATAGAGGGTGATTTTTGCCATTTCGGAATTTTTCTCAAGATAGTCCTGCTGGCCTTTGATTGAATCGATAGAAGCCTGGATATTGATGATTTCACGCTGAATTTGAAGAATGTCCTGGACATTTATTGCTTTATCAAGCATTTGTTCAAATATAACCTTTGTCTTTTCATATATTTTCAGTTGCGCGGCAAAATCTGTATATTGATCGGTCACATCATAACCTTGGAGATTTTCGGAAACTACTTTAATAGAAAGGGAACGGTAATATTGAAGAGCGCTATCCAACTGTTTTGAAGGAATACGAACAGTGACAGTTGCCGATGCAACGTCACTTGGATTATCAATAGAAGAATTAACCATATATCCGCCAAGTTCCTCGGCTTTTCCGATAACCTGTTTTTGGACATCGGACACTTTTGAAACCTGCAAAGAAAGATACGAATTTTTTATTACCAAACGGTCTTTGATATTTGCGTTCGGAGCAGATTCAGATAAAGGCATTATGTCATTCAAACTATTACTGCCTCCGAGAGACGCACTCGACATTTTTGATAATGAAGATGAAGTTAGATAAGTTCGAGGTAAAAATATAGAATTTTTTCCAAGAAGGTAAATAATTATCACAACAAGAACACAGATTAGTTTATTATTTTTTATCCAAGAAAAAAATCCTGCCATATTTAAACCAATATACAAACTTTTTTATTTGTAGTCAAGTCAAACTAAATAAAGCCGTATCAAAAATTCCATTAAGAACGCAAAAGATCGACGTCGTCGTTTATGAAAAATACTCCTTCAGAAATAAGCATCTTTTTCTTTGTGGAAATTCCTTTTCCTTGAGAATATCCTGTCAGTTTTCCATTCCTTTGGGAATTTTTTTGGTCATTTGATAGACCCGATTCCTAAATGTCATGTTTATATTTTATAATGTGCCTAATTTTTTTTCTCGAGTTTTAAGAAATGAGGTCCAGCAAGGAATTAATAGAGATGGAAAATGGGGGATAATTGGTTAACCTTTCGCACTTCTTCCTGGCTAGCACTAGTTGATTTATAGTGAGCGAAGTCGAACTACTATGTGAGAAATTTTTATATTAATTCTTCAGGATTATCTATCGTAAACCTATCAATGTTATAGTCAATTAACCTTTTTGCTATAACAATATTTGTTCCCACTCCCCAAGCGCCACATTCAATCTGATTCTTCTTCACAGTATCAACGATTATTTTTTCTTTAATTCGTGGAGCACAAAGTATTACTATATCAATTAAGTTTACTTTTGCTTGATTTAAAATTTTATTAAGTTCATCTAAAGAATAAGTAGGTAAAGCTTCAGGATTTGCAGTTACTAAAGCTGTTAAATCAGTTAGACCTTCATTACGTCTTTCTTGTTTTGGTTTTACTAACCAACCAACCCTAACTATATTATTGATTTTTTTTATTTGTTTGAGAATTTGAATATCAAAGGATGTAATTACAAAATTTGATTTCTCTTCCAGTTTTTGTAACAGAGTAGAGACGGTTTGAGGATGATTACCTTTAATATGGATTTGATGATGAATGTCTGGAGCAGAACCTAAAACTTCTTCTAATTCTGGCACTTTTTGGTATCCAAATTTATCATTTCCCGCATTTAATTTCAGGACATTTTGCCATTTAAGATTATTTATATCCAGGTTTGCTTTTTTTAGTACTTTCGGTTCAACAACAATAATTTTATCTTTATTGTTATCTTCGCAGAAAACAATATCATACTCAATTGCTTTTGCCCCATAGCTTAGCGCCCATTTAATAGTCAGAAGTGTATTGGGAGGATAGCCCAATGATTTCCCACCGCATCTATGAAAGACAATAAGAGTATTACTCATATTAATATCTTTATTTATGGATCTAATTCAAGCATTTTCTCAATCAATCTTGGCAGTTCATACGTTTTAATCAAACTTACATTTAGTTCAAAAGGCTGGGCGTTGACATTGAAAAACCTTGAATATAACCAACATCGTAATCCATTAATTATATATAATATACTTAAAAGTTCATGATGAAACTTAATGTTTTTATAAAATCATTAGTGCTAAACGACGCTATTTTTTGGTTCTCAAACTATTTATTTCTTTCTATTGCAAGTATTCATATTTCTAAAAATATGATTAATGGTTCTACGTTAACTGCAGGCGTGTCTTTTGGGACTTATTTCTTGTTTAGGGGGTTTACGGATTTAATAAGTCCCTATCTTCACAAGAGACTTAACAATAAATACAAAATTATCGTGCTTACTATATGTATTCTTATAGTGTCTATAGCTTTTTTACTACTTTCATTTGTTCATAATGCCTATTTCGCGATCTTACTATTCGCAATCATAGGTATTAGTATAGGGGTTTATAACCCAATCAAATACGCGTTTTTTTCTCAACACCTGGATAGAAACAAGGAAGAAAAAGAGTGGGGATTAATTGATGGTTTGGGACTAATAAGT
>PFOE01000059.1 GCA_002792355.1 Candidatus Roizmanbacteria bacterium CG_4_10_14_0_2_um_filter_36_35
AGTTTGATTACTTTATTTAAATAAAGTTTGTATTTTGGATTAAAATCTAAAAGTGAAATAGACAAAGGTGGCGGAGGGTTTAAGAATTCTTTGATGTTTTTTATCTGACGGTGTTTAAGAATGAGATCAACAAGTTCTTTAGAAGTTAGTTTATCAGTACGTTTGATTTCGTGTTTGAAGAATATTTTCATTGTTAAATTGTTTCATTATTAAATTACTATCTTTTTATTCAAGCTGTTTCGTTTCTTTCTCAGGAAGCAAATTTGTTGAGGTTAATTTTTGTCCTAAGGATTGAAAGTTTTTTGTTACCTGTGATGATTGGTTATAGGCATTGGTGATGTGTTTATTTAAAACTAACAGGTTTTCCTCGGTTCTTAGATAGTCTTTTTTGATGGCGTTCAATAAGGTAATTACCTGTTTAGCCTTTTCCTCGATCTTTTGACCTTCAAAAGAAATTAAAATTGCCTTGATATAAGCGTAGAAACTCATTGGAGAGACAGGTAGAACCATTTTCGCTCCGGCAAAGTCAAAGAGCTCGTCGCTGTTGATGATTTCATAATAAACATTTTCTGAGGGAATATACATCAGGGCATAGTCAAGGGTTTTTTCATCAGGAACAATATATTTTTTGGAAATATCCTGAATGTGTTTTTTGACGTCGGAGATGAATATTTTCTTGAAATTCTGCCTTTCTTTAGCATCGGTAGCTTTTGAATATTTTTTGAAGTTTTCAAGCGGGAATTTGGCGTCAATTGGAATTAATCCTTGAGAGGTAATAATAACGGCGTCGACCTTTTCGCCGTTTTTAAAAGCGTACTGGAGCTTATAAGAGCCTTTTGGAAAATATTGTTTTAATAAGTCTCTAAGAATCTGTTCACCGATGTTGCCGCGGATTTTTGGTGAAGACAAAAATTCCTGCAGTTCTTTCATACCGCGGCCAATTTCAGAAAACTCTCCGATATTTTTCTGGACTTGGGCGATGACGTAGGCGGCTTTGTCAAGGCGAGCATTAAAGGTGTTCATCTGTTCGGTTAACTTTTTGTCAGTGCTGGTGTTTGTTGACTTTAACCACTCGACCAACTCATCGGAAATTTTAGTTTTTTCCTCAAGTCTATTAAGCCAAAGGCGAATGATAAAAAGGAGAATTCCAACTGAAATAATAAAAGTTGCTAAAATGAAGATTAAATTCATGGAAACTATTTTAACACATTTGTCATTCTGAGCGAAACGAAGAATCTCCCACGAATGTGGGAATAGATTAAAATGAAATTAATGAACAGTTATTATATTTATATTCTTACTAATAAATCGAACACCCTTTATATTGGAGTTACCAATAACCTCCAAAAAAGATTATATGAGCACAAGAATAAACTGGTAGAAGGTTTTACTAAAAAATATAATCTGGATAAGCTCATTTACTTTGAAACTTATCAAGACATTAACGAAGCAATAAAAAGGGAAAAACAAATAAAAGGATGGATTAGAAAAAGAAAAATAGAGTTAATTAAATCGAAGAATCCAACTTTCGAAGATCTATCGTTGTCATTCTGAGGAGACAAAATCGACGAAGAATCTCTCAACTTGTTTGAGTTGTCTCGCATTCGCGAGAGATCCTTCACTTCGTTCAGGATGACATATTATTTTTTCCTTAAAGCATTTTTTATCAAAGCTATAACACCAACTGCTATTAAACCAACCGAAGCCGCGCAAGTTGGAGCGATATGTTCATAACCCAATACTTTAATTGTTTGTAAAACGCCGATTACCCCCCCCACAATAGGAACGGCAAATATGCTAATACACCCAATTTTTTTAAGAAATGAAGGAGTTTTATCATTACCAACACTTTTTACCCCCATTGGATAAATAGAATCTGGTTGAGTGAGAGCTGTTGGGACAGTTTCTATAGCAGCTTGAATATCGTCTTTTAATCCCATATCTTTATACCAGACCGCCGCCTTTGAAGATTTTTGGTTTAAGCCAGTCTTGGGGAGAACGGGGTTCTTTTTGAATCTCTCTTTCCACCTCTTCAATTGGTTTGACCGGCTGTGTTTCTGGCCTTCCAGAGTTGACTCTGGACCGAACCATTACCGGCTGAGGTTTTTTGAAAGTTCTTTTTACCGCCCCCATCCGTAAAAGAGTGGCGATATTTTCAAAAGTATCAGCATTGGTCGAGTAGGAAGTAAAATTATTAGTCGCCGAAGCGATTCCGGCATACAGGTTAGTCGCCATATCGCGATCAACTTCAATTTTAAAGTTTAACAAAACAGATAAAATCAGTTCAGAAATGGAAGAAATAGTTTTATTAACGAAATTAACGGTACCAAAATAGGCATTGGTAAGATGGCGGTCGATATTAATGATGTCGCGACCGGTAAACTGATTTTGATTCTCAGCGTATATTTCACCTAGACCATTTAAAGTTGGCGAATCAATAACAATAATAAAATCAACGATACCTCCGGTATAAGAATAGTTTACCTGGGAAGGTTTCAGTTTTTGGAAACCGGGTCTGGGAGTGACGACTAAATTAAAGGACTCACCCTGAATATTATAGTCGACTTTATCAATTGAGCCGTCTGTATAGGGAAAAGAAATCATTAATGAGTCTCCGCCAGCTCCGATTACAGTTTGGAATTTATCTCCGCCAACTAAATCAGTCGCTGGTTTTTGAGAACAGACAAGAGAAATGTTTTTACCCATTTTGGTCAGTCCAAGATAAAGAGAAGTAGAAGCGGCAACTGCATCAATAGTAGGAGTGGGAGGAATGAAGATAACCCCTGATTTTCCCTTAGAGATAATCTCAATAATTCTGGCCAAAGTGTTTGCCTGGTTATTCATGGTTCGACAGGCTCACCATTAATTGGTAAGCACTATTATAGGATAGATTTTACCACATCACCTATCCTAATGTCAAGTTTAGGATAAAACATCATTCCCGCTTCCTGACCCTTTTTTACCTCGCTAACAACCTTAGCGCGGATCTTTAAAGATACCAGTTTAGTTTTTCCTATAAGTTTATTTTCTCTGAAGGTTTCAAGCTGGTCGCCGAGGTTGATTTTACCCTTGATTATTTTCACTCCGAAGATAATTTCGTTTTCAATGGTAAAATTGGCCAGTATTTTAGCCTCGCCTTTGAGGTTTTTTTCCTTTTCTTCTTTTTCCTTAATCAGGCTCGCCACTTCGGAGATTTCGTCCAAAAGTTCATAGATGATCTGGTAGGTTTTGATGATTACCTTTTCTTGTTTGGCTAGGTCTTTAGCTTCAGCTGAAGGACTAACACTAAAACCGATAATAATAGACTTAGTGGCTTTGGCCAAAAAAATATCTGATTTATTGATTTCGCCGACTGCTTGAAGAATTACCTCGATGTCTTTATTGTCTTTGATCGATCCTTGGATCGCTTCCAGGCTGCCTTGAGAATCAGTTTTGATAATAATAGAAAGCTTTTTTTCTTTAGGAGCCGTGTTTAAAATGGCTTCGAGATTGAATTGCTTTTGTGATCCCACTTCTTTCAACTTAGTCGGGACTAGAGGGGCCAGCTGATTGTTTTGTTGAGATTGAATTGTAGAGCCGACTTCGGGAAGTTCAGAAAATCCTAAGAGTTCAAACGGAGTTGAAGGGATGGCTTCTGATATTGTTTGACCTCTATCGTTATAGATTGAACGAACTTTAATCTTTTTGTCCTGCGAATAAAGGACGTCGCCGGTTTTTATTTTTCCGTCTTTTATCACCGCCGAAACGACAATTCCCCGGCGATCTTTTTTAGTTTCAATAATATAAGCTTGAGGTAAACGAGTCTCATCGTAAGTTAGGTTTAGATCGGCCGAAATTAATAAAATAGCTTCAAGGAGTTCTTTTATTCCTTTTCCTGTTTTGGCAGAAACAAGAACTACAGGAACGTGACCGCCCTTGCCTTCGACCATCACTTGATATTTTAATAAATCATTTTTTACTTTTTCCGGATTGGTTTCGGAAAGGTCAATCTTATTGATGACGACAATAAAAGGAATTTTTGCCGCATTAATATGTGAGATAGATTCGGCCGTTTGAGGCATAACCGAATCTTTGCCGTCGATAAGAAGAAGGGCGATATCAGAAACATTAGCGCCCCGGGCGCGAAGAAGTGAAAAAGCTTCATGGCCGGGAGTATCGATAAAAGTAATTTTATTAGTTTTATAATCTTTAAAATTAGTGACAATTTCATAAGCGCCGATTTTCTGGGTTATGCCGCCATATTCTCCTTCAGCAATATTGGTTTTTCGAATATAATCTAAAAGAGTGGTTTTTCCGTGGTCGACATGGCCTAAAATAGTTACTATCGGTGGTCGAGGATTCATAGCTACTAATTATACATTAGTTTTTTCAGGCGCAGGAGTTTCCTGCATTCAATGATTAAGTGCAACATTAACTAATAATGGTAATTTCGAATACTCCAATTCTAACATTTCCTGAGGAGTAGCGTATTGTAACG
>PFOE01000055.1 GCA_002792355.1 Candidatus Roizmanbacteria bacterium CG_4_10_14_0_2_um_filter_36_35
CCCGATCTACACTATGCCATAGTGCTGTTCTACCGTTGAACCATAGGCCCTGAACCCAAATATTATAGAATATAAGTAATGCTATTTAAAGACAGAGTTGACGCTGGGAAAAAATTAGCGAAAATTCTTTATAAAAAAAATCTAAAAAATGCCGTAGTTGTTTCTCTTCTTCGCGGAGGCATTATTGTTGGTCAAGAAATTGCTAAAAAATTAAAAGGTAATCATTTTCTTTTAGCTGTAGCTAAAATTCCTGCTCCACAACAGTCAGAATTGGCCATCGGCGCTCTGTGTTTTGATCTTACTTATCTTGAGTCGCGAATAGTAAGCTCGCTAAACATTGATAAACCAACTATTAAAAAGCAAATTAGTATTGCTAAAGTAAAATTCAGATCCTATCTAGAGCGATTTAACTTAAAAAAATCTGCTTATAAAAAAATAAAGAATAAAACTGTTGTCTTGGTTGACGACGGCATTGCCACCGGGTCAACAGTCAAAGCCGCCTTATTATTTACAAAAAGCTTAAAGCCCAAAAAAACAATCCTGGCTTCTCCTGTGGCCCCAGCTGAATTTATCAATCCTGGATTTGATCAATTAATAATACTTCACTATGATCCAACTTTTTCCTCTGTTTCGCAGTTTTACAAAAGCTTCCCTCAAGTTGAAGATGAGGAAATAAAAAGACTGCTATACTAAAATTATGGACCAGCATCCGATCCCAAGACAGATCACCACTTTTGAATTCAAGCTAATTGGTTTTTTAACCATAAAGCAGTTTATCTACCTTGTTATTTTCGTTGCCCTGGGGCTTGCCATATATGGATTAACCCCGATTCCTGTCTTAAATGTTATGTTTGGGGTTTTAACCGCCTCCATAGGCGCCGCTTTTGCTTTTATTCCGATTAACGATCGGCCGATGGAAGTCTGGATAAGAAATCTCATTAAAAGACTAACTTCGCCAACCCAATACGGTTTTCAAAAACAAAACAAACCAATCTCTTTTTTACAAGATGCTGTTTTCAGTTCTGACCCTCATCAAATAACTGCCCATATCGATTCTCAAAAAAAATTAGGTAGTTATTTAGGAAAAAATTCCCCGACTTTTTCCGTCAACAAAAAACAAAACATTAACGAACTTTTATTAAATCCCTTATCTAATTTAACCAAAAAACCAACAATAAATAACCAGTCGTCAACTTCTTCCCAGGTAAAACATCCTTTCCTTACAGGCACTGTCAAGAATCATAAATTTACTCCCCTCGGCGGCATCCTGATTTATGTCAAAAAAAGCGCCGATACCGAACCAATAAGAATTCTCAAGTCAAATGCTCACGGCGTTTTTTTGAGTTATAACCCTATGCCTCAAGGAGAGTATTTTTTTGAAGTCAAAGACCCAAAACAGACCCATTTATTTGATACAATGAAATTTAAGGTTGAAGATCAAAATAATCAACCGTTAGAAATTTATTCAAAAGAATTAATTTAATGTCTACTCAAAAACCAACTTCGCCTGTTAAGGCTTCTACTCAATCTTTTATCGAGATTGAGGAAATAAAAGACGATATTGTTTTGATGAAAAATTTTTCCGCCTCTGTCGTCATTGAGGTCGGCGCGGTTAACTTTTGGTTATTATCAACTGAGGAACAAACCTCAATAATTTACTCTTATGCCGGACTTTTAAATTCTTTATCTTTTCCTGTTCAAATTTTAATTCTTTCCAAAAAAATGGATGTTTCTTTATATTTAGATTATCTTGACGGAAAAATCAACCTCCAAACGAACGATCTTTTAAAGTCGCGAATAGCTAGTTACAAGGAATTTATCAAAAACGTCGTTAAGAAAAACACTGTTCTTGAAAAAAGATTTTTCTTTGTTGTGCCTTTTTCTCCATTAGAGCTAGGTGTTTCCGGAGCTAGTCCTGGGAGCTTAAATAAAAAATATGTTATTAGCCGCGCCAAGACTTCTCTCTACCCAAAAAGGGATAATCTGCTTCGTCTTTTGGCCAAGATTGGTCTTAGGGCAAGCGTCCTGCAAAACCAGCAGCTAACCGAACTCTATTACAACTTATATAACCCATCCAGTACCGGCCGTCGATTAGCGCCGATTGAAAGTTATACGGATGTCGTAATGACACAAGGATAAACTATGTTTAATCTTTTTTCTAAATCTAAAGGTGATGAAAAATCGACCAACATATCCCAACTTCTCGCCTCCGGCTCTGTTTCCATTAAAGATTTGGTCGCCCCCTCTTATATCGAAGTCGATTTCAACCATCTTAAGATTGATGAAAAATTTTATCGGACTTTGTATGTTGTTGGCTATCCTCGTTATGTTTCGCCAAACTGGCTTTATTCTCTTATTACTTTTGAACATCCTTTATATATTTCTATGTATGTCTACCCGACCGAGTCAAAAAACGTCCTTGAAGATCTGAAAAGAAAAATCGCTGAAATGGAAGCAACGATCGAAGGTGATATTAAATCTGGAAAAGTGGTTGATCCGACTGTCCAGGTAGCGCTTGACGACGCCTTCGCTCTCCAAG
>PFOE01000089.1 GCA_002792355.1 Candidatus Roizmanbacteria bacterium CG_4_10_14_0_2_um_filter_36_35
ATAGGTTGTCCCTCCTTTAAAGATAATAACTGGTAATAATTACCCTTTATTATCCCACTTTACGGGACAACTGATTTATCATAGCATCATATTAATTTTATTATTAACCCCTAACGTAGTCCCGACTTTTTCGGGACAAACTGGGGTCATATTTTTAGTATAGCAAAAAATAAGTATTGACATTTAGAAAAAATCGGTAATAATGTTGATTATTCGTCTACCTGCCGACAGGCAGGAAAAACATGAGAAAAACGAAGAAGAAGGTCTTAAGAAAAC
Source organism: Candidatus Roizmanbacteria bacterium CG_4_10_14_0_2_um_filter_36_35 (assembly GCA_002792355.1). Classification (GTDB taxonomy): domain Bacteria; phylum Patescibacteriota; class Microgenomatia; order UBA1406; family GWC2-37-13; genus GWC2-37-13. Next base: position 277 of record PFOE01000089.1, read on the forward strand.
CTCCTAAAAAAAGCTCTCGAAAAAAAAGATCTATCAGATTAAGTAAGAGACAATTAGTTATCTATATCTATAATGTTGTTGAAGATGAATGGTCTTTTCTTTCTTCAATCCAGCCGATAGACAAAAGATTTGAAATGATTAATGATTGTAATTCTTCCTCGGAATGTTACCTCTTTGCTAACGCTGAAGAAAACGAGTTTATTTATATTTCACCTATAGAAATATCTACTTATTTTAAGAATTATTTTCAATCCATAACCACTAACAAAAAAGTTGATATCTATGTTCCCCAAAAAAGAACGGGCTTAATTTGTAAAGACTTGTATACAGATAAACAGTTATTTGGGGATTTGGTTCAAAAGGCCAAGAAATATAAAAAGATAAAATTAGTAAGTTACGCGACATCGCCAGAATTTTTAGAATTAAAAGAAAGAATGATACAACTCGGTTTGAATGTTTATACCCCAGAAGCTCCCAATATTGAGAACGCCTGGACGGTTAATTTTTTTGGCAGTAAATCGGGGATAAGGCAGTTAGCTCAACAGAGTCGGGCGATTGAACCTGATTTTATAATGCCTGACGGTGTTATCTGTGTTGGTAAGCTAGACGCAGCCAAAATTGCCGCTAATATTTATATAAGGGAAAAAGGAGTTGTTTTAAAAACAAATAAAGGTTCAGGAGGACATGGAGTATTAATTTTCCGTGAAGGAGAACTGCCTCGAGATTACAAATCATGCGAAAAAAGAATCTATGAGCTTTTAAGCGAGGATGGATATTGGGAAAGATTTCCGATTATTATTGAAGAACTAATAAATGTTAACTACCTGGCTTTTGGGGCATATCCAAACATTGAGTTTAAGATTCTTAGAAATGGAAAAATTGAAATGCTATATTACTGTGTCATGATGGTAACAAAAGAAGGTAAGTATTATGGTTTGGATATCCATGAAGATGTGGTAAACGAAAGAATGGCGGCAAGAATTACCGACACAGGGTACTTTATCGCTGAAAAATACGCCGAAGAAGGATATCGGGGCCACTTTGACATCGACATGATTGCCGGTAAAAACAGCCATATCTATGTTTGCGAATCAAATACGAGAAATACCGGAGGCACTGATATTTATAAATTGGTGTACGATCTTTACGGTGAGGACTTTTTTTCCGATGTCTATGTCCTCAACAGAAATGATTATAAATTCAAATCGCAAACAATTACGACATTTGAAAAAGTATTAGACGTAATTAAGCCAATCGTTTATGACAAAAAAAAGAAAGAAGGGGTGGTGATTTCATCGGCGGCTGCAATTAAAGAAAAACAATTACTTTATACGGTTTTGGGGAAAAACAAAAAAAGAGCTTATCAGTTGCAGCAAGACCTCTTCGAATTACTTGCCAAGATTAATTAATCACACTTTTTTATGAAAACTATTGCCTTTCTTTATAATGTCCGTCATCAGTATCCAGACCCAAAAGATTATCGGGATCAATTACAGGGAGATTTTGATGATCCAATTACGATAAAATGGCAGATTAAACATCTAAGAAATTTAGGCTTTAAGATTTTTCCTATCGAAGTCGACGAAAAAGCCTATCTAAAACTTTATCGGTTAAAAAGCAAAATAGACCTAGTTTTCAATATTGCTGAAGGTCTTCATGGAAATGATCGGGAACTTCAGATCCCCGCCATGTTAGAGATGCTCAAAATTCCTTATACCGGATCGTCTCCGTTGACTCACGCGTTTTCTCTTAACAAAGCAAAAGCCAAGGAAATTTTTATCGCTAATGGGATTCCTACTCCCCTATTTCAAGTTTTTGAATCTGAGAAGGATAGTTTGGACAAAGTCTTGAAATTTCCTTTAATCGTTAAACCGGTTGCTGAAGGAAGTTCAATGGGGATTACAAACAAAAGTGTAGTTTATAATGAAGTCTCTCTCAAAAAGCAAGTAAAAAAAATAATCAGTATCTTTAATGAGCCAGCAATTGTCGAACCTTTTCTTGACGGCAGAGAATTTTCTGTTTCCATGCTTGGTAATCCTCCGGAAATTTTGCCGATAATAGAATCTAACCATAAAATTTTGCCGAAAAAATATCAATCGATTGATTCTCTGGAAGTAAAATGGTATTTTGAAGATAATCATCTCGATTACCTTATATGTCCGGCAAAAATCGACAAAAATTTATATAGGAAAATAAAAAAAATTTGCTTCAAAATCTGGAAGGCGCTTGGGGTATTGGATTGGTGTCGGATTGATATCAGGTGCGATAAAAAAGATAGACCTTATGTTTTAGAGATTAATTCTCCAGCTGGTATTGTACCTCCTGAGGCGTCAATGTCTTCTTATTTTCCTTTAGCTGGAAGAGTTGCAGGGATTAAGTATGAGGAACTTCTTCTTAGAATCATTAAAATAGCTGCCAAAAGATACGGAATAAAAATTTAATAGTGGACTTTGAGTTCGTTCTTTCGAACCCAACTATAGATGATTTTATCAAATCTTTGAGCAATTTGTTGCAAATATTGAAACCTCTTAATTTAACTGACAATATTTAAGCTGAAGTTTTTATTCGATTACGAATATTCTTTTTCGGACTATAAAAAAAGCCGCCGGTATAAAGATTACTCTTCACACCAGCGGCTAATTGCAAACTATTAATTTTGGTCTTTAACATTCCAGACATAAAGATTAAATAGTTTTACGTACTCAGAATTTTCTTCACTCGTGGGTCTAATCTCTGTTTTACCGAGGTAATACCCCATGATTTTTCTTCTCAACTGATAATATCGCGATAATTGATTGTTACTCATAGAATTAAAATTAAATTTGTAATAATCAGATTAAGGATTTTTCCTTGAAACTGATAAACGAATTACTGCTAACCACTATATGGTCCAGTAACTCAATCCCTAATATCTCACCCGCCTTAACCAAACGTTTCGTAAGGCTAATATCATCATCCGACGGATTTGCTTCACCTGACGGGTGATTGTGGGCAATAATGATGATTTGAGCTGACCGTTCACCAACTGCTCGGGTAAATACTTCTTGGGGATGAACCAGACTGGAATTTAAGGTCCCTAAACTCACCAGTTCAAGTAACTTGATCCTGTTCCGGCAGTCAAGGTGAAATACCCAGAAATGCTCTTTATCCTGGTCAACCTTATCTTCACTCCTCAGACAATCAGTTAAGATCTCTTTTAATCTTTCCGAAATCTTGATAATCATGTAATTAAAATTCTTGCTAAAATAATAATGTGCAAAAGTTCGCGAGAATTTAGCACTGGGATCAAATAGCAATATTTGTGTCCCGTTGGTGAGGATCTAATCCATCCTCACCTTTTTTTATCTTCAACCAATAAAGCATCTGACTGTTTTTCAAGATCTTTTTCCAACTCTTCGCGTAATCTTGAAATTTCAGCAACTATTTCTCGTAATTTATCCATTGTCACCACCTCCTTTCAAACTGGTTTCGAATAACTTGTCACGTCTTTTGATGAAATCTGGAGATCTCAAGTAGGCTCTAAAACGGTTCAGCTCAACCCACTCCGGCTCTTACTTCCTGTGTGAAAATCTGGCAACGAGGAAAACCACCACCGGAAGAATAATCATATCAGCCAAAATAGTCTCTAACATAAGTTCTTTGAAAGACAGAAAACTGATAATCAATAGACAATCTGTTCTGTCCTTCAAAAACGGGGTAAAGGGCTAAAAAAAGGTAGCCCGCCATCTTCATTATTCGGCGGGTGGTTGTCAAGAAATCCCGACTCTTTTATAAGGATAGCTCGGAGACTATCAGAAAAATCGTGTCAGCCTTAAAATTAAAACGACGAAGTCGTAAATTATAATACGATTTTTCTATAGGCGTAGAGCGGTTCTTGACAAACCTTTTTTGCCCTTATAATTGGAATCAAGGACAGAACAAATAAACTTTAAGAAGACTGCCGTCTATAAAACTTTATGTATTCTTCTCTTGTTTTTTCTTTTGTAGTTGGTTAGTGCGGTGCTGCGTTTCCACACCGTTCACGAAGGCTCGACAAAAGACTTATAAAATCGTGAACGGAATTCTCTTATTAGTGGAAACGCAGATAATCGCAAGTGATTTTTTGCTTATCAAAAAATCACTTATATTGTGAGGGCTGATTACTTGCCCGAACAAAACCCGCCGACTGTGCCTTCCGTAGCCGAAGGCGAAGGAGGGAGGCGGGCAATAAACAAACAACTAGCAAGCACACAGACGATAGCCTATTAGAAGAAAAAAACAATGTAGTGTGGTTTTTCTTATTATTGACTAACTGTAAGAAGGCACGGCAGTGATGGGCTTGCAACAAGCGGAATGATTTGCTTTTTAGTTTATCTCTGGGTGATGTTCGGGTTCATTTGATCACACCGCTTATACCAATAAATAACCTTAAACCGAATACGTTAGTTGTTTAAATATTGTTGCCCCGACAGATAGCGATTGAGAATTTACCCAACTTTACGAGGGGCAACTATCAACTTATAGCCTAACAACAGCTTTCTATTGGTATTGACTTTGGGCTAGAAGTAAAGTATATTAATGTCATAAACGCCTCGTCCATGCGCAAGCCCGACGAGGTTTTTTTTGTTATACTTATTTCATGAGCAATATAGTTTTGTTTATTGATGGCGAAAACTTCCTTCATAAAGTAGAGGATGTCTTAAGGAAAGAAAAGGTAAATATCAAAAAAGGAGATTTATCAAAAATTGATCTTAATTATCTTCTCAATAAAGCTTTGGAGAAATATAAGATCACGAGAAAAATCTTTTATGCGGCCAAACTTCATTTTCACCCCAAAACCAAAGACAAATCAATTGAGCTTATTTTGTTTCAACGCTATCTTAAAACCAACTTACAGAAACAAGGTTTTGAATTTTTGATTGCCGGTAATGTTCGCGGTCAGGAAGTGACTGTCGATCACAAAACAAAGGTGCTATTCCGCGAAAAAGGTGTCGATGTCAAAATTGCCGTTGACTTAGTGGCAATGGCTGCGGATAAAAAAATTAAAACGGCTATTTTATGCAGTTCTGACTCTGATCTTCAACCGGCTGTCCAGGAAGCAAGAAAAAGAGGAATTGAAGTTATTTACTTGGGGTTTGGTTTTCAACCAAACAAAGGTTTAATGTATACGACTAATGAAACTGTACTTTTTAGGGATCTAGAAATTCTCAAAGCTTGCGGAGTAAAGTAATTTCTCCATATGCAGTCTGCCAATTCTCCATGACAATTGTGGCCAGTCTTCACCGGTTATTGGCCATTACCGGATTTGGATTGAATAGGTTTCGCGGCTAGTTAGAGGCAAGATAAATATTTGCTATTTTAACTCTATTGTTATTGGGTAATGATCTGATGCTTTTTTCGTAATATTATTTTTTATTACGAAATAATCCTTTAAATGATTTAATAAAGATTTTGATAGGAAAATGTAATCCAGTCGCATGTTTGAATGCGCTGAATATTCATTAATAGATGTTGGTGCCGTATAATCTTTATTTTTCTTCATTTCAAAAGCAGAATCATAGTAGCCAACTGACATGATTTTATTAATCGCGTCAAAGCGAAACTTCCCACCGGTTGTAAACTTTTTTATTTGCATATCATTAAATGTTTTTATTATTTTTGAATCGTAGCCGTCGTATTTTGATAAAGAATTCATATCACCCATAAGGATCTTATTTACATATTTTTTCTGAAATTTAGTAATTAAATCTATTTCTGGATGTCTTAAATCTTCGGTATAAGGTGTTAGATGTAGACTGGCGATAGTTAGCTCACCTATTTCTGTTTTAATTCTGGTGACTAAACAAGCTCTTGCTAATGGTTGAAGTTTATGTATTTCGAGAAATGGATATTTTGAAAAGACCGCAACGTGATAATCATACTCACCGGACAAAGCGATATCAAAATATGGAAAATCTAACTCTTTTGCAACTTTATCAAGAATTTCATTATTGTTAGAAGCGAACGTATTAGCCTCGTTTATAGTCAAATAATCTGGTGACTCTGATTTTATGGCTTTAATAACAAGTGGCAAAGTATCCTTAGCACCATTAAGTATGTTGTAAGACATTAATTTCATAGTTTAAAAATAGAGTCTAAGATGGATTAAATCTTCTTTTAATTTATTGGGTGTAGTAAAAAGAATTGTTATCATGCCTAATTTTTTTGCCGGTTCAAGCATCTTTGGTTTGTCGTCAATAAAAACGGTTTCTTGTGGAAGTGTCTTAGTCTTTTCTAAAGCATATTGATAAATCTTTGGATCAGGTTTTCTTACTCCGACTTTATGAGAAAAAATGCCATCTGTAAAAAGCGAAATGAAATGAAATCTTTCATCTAATTTATCCACTCTTTCTTTAACATTATCTGAAAGATAATAAACTTTATAATTTGTTGCTAATTTCGAAATAATTTCTTTTGTTTCGGAAATAAGTTCATATCTGTTAATCCATTCTTTTTCAAGTTCATCAGAAGACTCTTTCAAGTTTAATTTTTCTTTAACATGCTTCCAGAATTCATCTCTGGAGATTTTTGCTTCGCGATATTGACTACCGATATTACCATCGATAATTTCTTTTACATTATCCTCATTAAGACTATATTGACTGCTTATGTATGAGATGAACTTTTTAGTACCATTAGTGAAAAGCACTCCGCCGAGATCAAATAAAAATGCTTTTATCATAAAAAATCAAACAGAAAAATAATTGAAAATATCTAAAATTCCATTTTCATCTACTGATTTTCCAACAAATGACTTTTCTTTTCCTTTTGAACAAACTAGCTTTTTAAGCTCGTCACTTGCATTTCCTATCGCTCCACCATATCCGCAAGATTCTATAAACTGCCAATCACTCGAACTATCTCCAACTCCCAACATTTCTTCAGGTTTAACCCCAATACTATTGGCAATTTCTAAAGCAGCTTGTTTTTTTGATATTCCTTTAGCGGTAATTATTCCAAATAAATGTGGTAGAGCGATTGGATGAATTCCCCAACTCAATGTTAGATCATTTTTGAACGGTTCGAATAACTCAGTTAAACATTTTTTATCATCTTCATTTTTGGCGATCGGCATTATTTTTACAATATCCTGTTTTTGAACTTCATCAATTAATGAGGAAACGACATGAGGATCTCTTTGAAGAATATGAATATGAGTTTTAGTCAATTCAGATTTTTGGCTTTCCTGGATAAAATATTCATTTACAGAATAAAATTCTGTATATACTGCGTTGTCTAAATATTGCTTAATTACTTTTTTGCATTGCTCTTTATTAATAACATGTTTTTTGAGAATAAGATTATCAATTGGATCAATTACCGCTCCGCCTCCATTGGTGATATGAAGATTGTTTAATCCGGCATCATCAATTATTTTTTGAATTGAATAATGGGGTTTTGCAGTACAAAGACTAATGGAGATTCCTTTTTGTCTTATTTTTTTTAATCTATTAATAACATCAGGATGAGGGTAAGGGGAATTAAATCCGATTTTTTCTCCAACAATTACTCCATCAACATCAAGAATAATTGCTTTAATCATGTAGATTTGTTTTTAAACCAATTAACTAATATTATTGTTACTTCTTCCTTAAAGGGACCCGGTTTTATACTATGCGGGGCATTTTTTATAACAATATGAGTTAATTTACTTTTATCTTTGACTGCATTAATATAATTTTGAATTATTGGATGAGGAACTATAGTCTTTTTCAGACTCAATAATCAAAATATTTCCATCATATTCATGTAAAGCTTGTAAAGCAAAAGTTTCGTTATATTTCTTTGGGATCACTCGCCATTTAAAAACATTGGGATTTTCTCCAGCATTTCCCATCTTTGGTTTTTCAAACGTATCATTGGCATAGTCCGCAGGTACTCTCAAGACTAGATTTTTTACTTTTCTTTTTGCAGTAAGCATCGAGCTTAAATAACCACCAAAACTACTACTTACAATACTGACATTTTCTTTATCTACTCCTTTAATAGAAGAAAAATAATCATAAGCTGTAATGCAATCTTTTAAAAATTCTTTTAGGGTTGCAATATTGATATTTCCTTCGCTTATTCCATGACCTCTCATGTCAAAAACCATTACAATAAAACCTAATTTTATTAGTGCTTCTGCGTACTGGAAACTTCTTTTCTTTTCGCTTGTCCAACCATGGATAAAAAGAATAGAAGGATTTTTATCCAATATTTTTTCGGGATAAAAGATATCTCCTCTCAGAGTTAACCCATCGACAGTGAATTCTATATTTTTCATAGATAGGTAACTAAATTTGTAAATATTATTTTTTATTAAAATAATTCATTAAGTTATCAATAACTTTTTGTCCTAATCTTACTTTTGTTTCCCGTGTATGACCAGCGATTACTTTCGGGAAAATTACATTGGATAAATCCTTAAAAGATTGATAATACCCATCTCCAGCTGAATAATTAAATAAGGCAAAGTTTTCTTTTTTAGTTATCTACTCAATAAATGCTTGTTTATCTAAAGCTTCGCCTGAACTTAAATACATCAACACGGAATTAGGTTTAATAATTTCAAACTCTGGTTTTCCTAAAACCTTAACATTAGTTGGCGTGCTAATAGCAGCAACATCATTATTTTGTAACAGAGTTTTCAAATCCATATATTCAAGCCCACGTTTTTCCCAATCAGATTTACGATGTGAGCTAAAATAAAAAACTTTCATCTTAAAACCTAACGCTAAATTTGCAATTGCTTTACCTAATGCACCTAAACCGATAATGCCGATCGATTTACCCATAATCTCTGTAGGCATTTTTTGCCACTGATATTTTCCTACGCCTCTTGCCAACATAAGAAGCAACATAAACATATATTCGGCTGCCGGTTCATCTCCATAATCAATAACATTACTAAAAACAATCTTATGTTTTTTTATAGCTTGAAAATCTATATTGGCAGTTGAAGTACCACATAGACCAACATATTTTACTGTCGGACAAGCTGTTAAATAGCTTTCTGTAATTTTCCCTAATATACTAACTAAAACTGCTTCGGCATCCCCAAGTACGTGCTATTAATTCCTGTTCTGTAGCTTCTATCTCTTTAGGAAAAATCAAAGGATTATCTGCTAATGTCTGAAGCTGCTCTTCTGCTTCAGAAAGAAGGTTAATGTTATCAAGAATGGCTATTTTATACTTCATATTATGATTAAATTATAGCAGATATTAACCCTTTATGATTTAGGGCCGCTTCATTGCGTTTTTTACTTTCTTTTCCTACCCTTTCCTCTCATATGAATAATAGATCAATCTATGGAAGGTTAGGAAAGGCAATAATAAAGTTAAGAAAGAAAAATAATCTTTCTCAAGAAAATTTAGCACTTGATTGTTATATCGACCGTTCTTATTTAGCCGATATTGAGAGAGGAAAGTCTAATCCAAGCTTTAAGATACTTTATAAGATTGCAAGACGATTAAAAATAAAACTTTGGTGCCTTATGGTAACTGTCTGAATTCTGATAAAATGAAAAAAGAGATGTAAATTGATATGAAAATCAAAACTAATCCATTCTGGAAAGAGTTAGGAATTGATGAGGAAATGGGTTTGATTACCCAGCTTTATGACGCGTATGAAGAAAAAGCTGATCTTGCCGAGATTGTTATTCTCAATTCGCCTGCAGCTGAAAAATATTTTGCCGAAAACTGCGGAGTTTGTGGAGTAAAAAGTTTAGGAATAATCAGAAGTTTGGAAAGAATAGGAATTCTTATCCCTCACATGGTTACTCCCCGCTTTGAACCGGTGAAAAAGAAAAATCCCGAAATATATCTTGAAATTGTCGACTGGTCGAAACTGTGTCGTTATATCGGTATGCTTCATGATAAAGAAGCAACTAATCCCTATGGCATTGCCGAACAGAAACGACTACTAAAGCAATATATTGGAGCCGTAAGAATGGAAAAGCAAACTGACGAATTCTGGATAACTGAGAAGATAGTTGGTCCGTTTATTGCCATCGTTAAAACCGATAACGGCTTAACTTTTGATAGAAACCTTGATCATAATATTCATTTTACGACTACACTCTACCGTTTAGCCGAAGAAAAGGAAATTACCATCAAAAAGATTAAATATGAGTTAAACAGCAAATCTTATCCTTGTAAAGAGCTTGGCCGACCTCCTATTCAAAACCCGCAAAACCCGAGCTTTTTCTTCTGGCCGGCTGAACATTGCCATGTTTTAATCAAAATCAACCCCTCATTTATTTTCGGTGACGAAACACCGGCGAAAAAAGGAAATAAGATTGAAAAAATAGATTTCATCACTGCTACCCGTGAAAAAGCCGGTAATCTAGCTCCTCGAAACTGGGGACTTTTGAAAAAAGAAGAAAAAGGCTATCTCATGAAAGATTATCAAATCACTTTTACTTTTCCCAATACCTGGGCTAATGAATATAAATATTTTAAGTGTCTTTGGGAAAACTACAGCCAGAAAGTCGATCATAAAACAATTTTCGAATATGAATCAAATAAAGACTATGAAAGAAGCTGCAAAAAAGAAACCAAATCAAAAGTCAATAAATATATAGATATCGCTATTAACAAATTAAGAAAAAAGTTAGTTCCATATAAAATAAGAATAATCACTTCAAAAGGGTTTATTTTATCTGTCGAAAAGTAGGCGTTTTTGCTTTCAAAAAGTTACCTTTTGTTTCATTTGCTTCCATTGATGCTTTGTAATGCTCCATCTATGATCTAAACAATGGAAGATAAATTTACCGTTAAGAAATGCCGACAGATTTTAGGCAATGTGGCAGCTGGGTTGACCGATAAAGAAATTAAAGAACTTAAGGATTTTTATATTGCCTTTTCCGATTATGTTATCGATAGCCGGCTGGAAAAATTGAATTTAAGAAAAAATGAAAAAACATATGAAAACCAAAAAATTAGCCCTTAAAAAAGAAATTAAAAACCTTCAACAATCAATCTTCATGAAATGTTTGGACTGCTGCTGTTGTCAAATAAAGGAAATTCTTCTTTGTGAAATTCCAGATTGTCCTTTATGGAATTTTAGACCAAAAGAAGGTAAGGGGCTATATACTCTCATCAACCGACTGAAACAAAAAAATCCGCAACTTTATGAGGCTAATAAATGAGAGATTTTTATAAATTTTAAATATTTTCTATGACAACTGAATATTCAACAAAAGATCTTGGGGAGGCCGGAGCATTAATTGTAAAGAAACAAAAACTTATCCGAATGGATTGGGAAGGAAAAATTTGTTGGTTTGTATTTGAGAACAAGGAGGAATGTGAAAAACTCTCATCTGATTTCTTTTTTGGTGAGTTACAAGTTAACGCAAGAGAATTTTATGAAGCAATGACTCATCTTAAGCACAAGATATTTTCCTATGAGAGAACCGAATGATATTATCAAAAAACTAAATGGTTATCACGGAATTGGAAGAGGTGTTCTTCTTTTACTTCATAACCAAATATTAACTAAGGAAGAATTTATTCTTTATGAAGCCATTCTTTCATTCGCTAGTTGGGATAAAGAGAAAAAAGTCAGTTATGGTGTGATCGATCTTACTCAAGAGGAGATAGAATGGCTACTCAATGTGTCCTCCGGTTATGTATCAAAACTTAAAGAAGGATTAATAGAAAAAGGTTTTTGGAGAATTAATAAAAACAAAAAGATCGAAGTCGTCGGATTTGAACTTATAGAAACGTCAGTTTTGTCTAGAATTACAAAAAATAGTAAAGTCGTTGACTATTACGATTATATTGCTCACAAGCAAAATGAATTTGCTTCAGAGCAAAAATTGATTGCTCATAAGCAAACAAATA
>PFOE01000081.1 GCA_002792355.1 Candidatus Roizmanbacteria bacterium CG_4_10_14_0_2_um_filter_36_35
AACGGTATTTTACTAAAACCGTTGCACTTAATGGTTGAACTTAGTAACCTTACACCCGGAGTGAGGGTTAGATTTCACCAACGCTCCATGTGTTTAATATGTTCTAATGATCTTTGATAATCGGCGTTGTCGAAAACGAATCTCTTATATCGAGATTTATCATTATTAAAAAGACCTAATATGAAATCTGGAGAACTTAATTTTCTAGTGTTGTTTGAAAGATATTCTTTAAAAGATGACCATGGATAGTTTTCTAACTTATTAATATCTTTAACTAGTCCGTCCGAATAAGGATTGAGATGAATATAACGAGATACATGTTTTAACTGTTCTTCGCTTTTTATTAACACGGCTTTAAATCTAGGAAGAAATATGGGTCCTTTTCTTTCAAATTTTATATTGAAATATCTCGTAAAGGAATTTAAAGTATTACCAATAAATTTACTAATACCATTTTCACTTAACTGTTTTAAGAGAAAATGAAAATGCGTTGGCATTAAGCAGTAACTTAAAATTTCTACTTTGAAATAAATTGGATTTAGAATTTCTTTTAGAATAAGATTTTGTATCTCAGCTGAAAGTATTTTATATTGAGAAAATCTGGATCTTACTTTAGAAGAACGATAATACAGAATTGTCTCTAAAAATTCTCGGCATAAATAATTATCGTCAAATATTTTTTTTGATTCTATTGTTTTATTAAATACGTGATAAATCTGACCGTTAATAAAATTTATTTTTCTAGCAGGCATATATAATATTTTGGAGACTCTTCTTGTTTTTGTCTATAGACTATATTACACATATTAAGTGTTTTGGCCTATTAAGACAGTATTTTTTCGTCGATATATACCTTCACACCGGGAGTGACACTCCGGGGGTGGAATTGGGTTACTGCCAGGCTTCGCAGATCATGCGGAAAGGACAGAAGTCGCACCAACGGCCGGCATGGGGTTCGAATTGACTGGCTCTTATTTCAATGACCTTTTCTATAATATCTTTTTTAACATTAACAATATCTTCTTTGGTTTTTTTTAGAGAGACCTTATCCATATCTTGCAGATAATAGAAAGACAAATGAACTTCGTCTATTTTTTTCTTATATAGTCCGATGTCGGTTGCCGCTAGAGCATAGATTGAGAGTTGAAAGTTTTTTCTCAGCAACTTATCATCAGGTTTTTTCCCGGTTTTGTAATCAATAATTTCAATTTCACCTTTGTCAAGATTGTCTATCCTGTCTATTTTTCCCAGAATTGATACATCATCGGTAATTTTTATCTTGAAAAATTTTTCCAGACCAGTGATGTTGACGTTTGGATTGTGAAATTTACCCAGGAATTTTTTTAACATCGCTTCACCTTCTTTTTTCATCCGCGCTTCATGAGCTGTCGAAGTATATCCCAAAGGACTCCAGTTTTTGCGATAAACCTCCAATATTTCTTTTTCTCCGACAGTCTTATCTTTGAGAAATTGTTGATAGAACTGCTGCAAGGTTTTATGAATGGTGTCGCCGAACGATAGAGCGGCGGCAGGTGCGGTTGGGACTTTCAAGACGAACTGATATTTATATTGTAAGGGACAACGCTCGTAGGACTCGAGTTGAGTATAGGAAAAAAAATTGGATTTTAGTGTGGTTTTGGGAGTTGCTTCCGGATTTTTTTTAAAGTCGAAAATTGACAGTTGCTGTTTCTCGTCTTTCTTAATAGTTTGATATTTTTTAATAAATTCTTTGCCCATTGTTTCTATAACAAAGGGGGAAAGTTTTTGTTGGCGGATGCCTTCTCCGTAAAAACGGGAAGCGGTCAAAATTACTTTGTTTTTGGCCCGGGTCAATCCGACGTAAAAAAGTCGACGTTCCTCTTCAAGGTGATAGTCACCTTCGGGCAGAATTTCTTTTATTAATTCGGTCGGTATCGGAATCGCTTCCCTCTTTTCGTAGGTAGGGAAACGGCCTCGGGTGAGGTTAACTAAAAAGACTACCGGAAATTCCAGTCCTTTGGCCGAATGAGCCGTCAAGATATTGACGGCGTTATAGGAGCTAATATCGGTTTTGGTAATAATCGGTGATTCTCCGAGTTCCATGCTCATTTCCAAGTATTCAACGACAGCAAAAACAGAAGCGTCTTCGTGCTCGGCTTCAAAATTTTTTAACCGACTGAAAAACTTAGAGACATTGAGAACGACTTTTTCTTCCTTTTCTGATTTATAACTGACTAATTTATTGAGATATTTTGTTTCTTCCAAAAAATAATAAAGAATCTGACCGGCAGTTTCTTTTTTAATAAGCGAAAAATGTTTATTAATCATTTTATAAATAGATAAGAGTTGGTTTCGAGTTTCTTGGCTCAAGAAGGGAAGATATTTTTTATAGATTTCAAAATCAGTTTTATAAAGATCTTTCTCAAAAAAAGATAGATAAACTTCAATGGCTTGGAAAAGAAACAAATTGGTTTTTTTGGAAAAAGCGAGTAGGAAGTTTAAATCTTTTGGGTCCTGATTAAAGATGTTCATCGCTAATACCCGGTATAAAGAAACAGAGTCCTCGATGTTATAAAGAATTTTGAGATAAGCGATCAGATCTTTGACTTCTGGTTGTTTCAAAAGCATTCCAGGACCTAAAAATTGATAGGGGATGGCGGATCGAGCGAAGGTGCGGATAAAGGGTTCGGAGTGGTTGTTGGCCCGGCAAAGGATGGCAAAGTCAGAGTATTGATAATTTTTCTTCAAAGCCAAGATTTGCTTGACGACAAAGTCAGTTTCTTCTTCGACATTTTCCGCTAGGTAAAAATTCACGGCGTTTTTATCATTAGTTTTTTGACCAAGCAGGTTCTTTGAGATGCCTAACTTTACTTCAAGAGTATCCGGGTCATTGTGTTTTATCAGTTGATAGCTTCTGTCGAGGATTACTTGGTTGGATCGGTAGTTATTTCTTAAAGTAATTTGTTTTGCCTGTGGATAGTCTTTCATAAAATTCAAGATATTGGAAACAGAAGCGCCGCGAAATTTGTAGATTGCCTGTGAATCGTCACCAACGACTGTAAGTTTAGGATTTATTTCTGAAGGGCAAAGCAACTTTATCAGGTCGTATTGAGCGATATTGGTATCTTGAAATTCGTCTATCAAAACATATTTAAATTTTTCCCGATATTTTTTAAGTATATTTTTCCTTTCTCGAAAAAGTTTTAAGAGATAAAAGATTAAATCGGAGAAATCAAAAAGGCCTTCTTTTGTTTTTAGCGCCTGATAAGTTTTATAGGCGTTTGCCAGTTCTAAATATTTTTCTTTTTCAACGTTAGACGTCGTTTGTTTATCGACCCATTTTAGATATTGTTCTGAAGAAATATCTTCGTCCCTTAATCTGGAAAAGTGATCTAAGAGAGCGTCTAAGAATTTATTGGGATTGCCTAAAGGACGAAAGTATTTTAAGTTAAATAAAAATAAATTTTTTCTAAGGAAGATGATTGTTTCCGCTTCAGTCATCAGACGAAATCCAGGTGTTAAACCGATATGCGTCGCCTCTTCTTTTAATACTTGATCGGCAAAAGCATGGAAGGTGGAGATCCACATCTGAAAATATCCGTAGGGGATTTCTTTATCAACTCGTTCTTCCATTTCATAGGCAGCTTTTTCGGTAAAGGTGAGAGCAAGGATTTCTTCCGGCTTGGCAAGTTTTTGTTTCAGCAAGTATTTTATTTTTTCGACGATGACAGTTGTCTTTCCAGTCCCAGCTCCGGCAACAATCAACAGCCGTCCTTTATTATATTCAACTGCCTTTTTTTGCTCTTCATTCAACATTTTTATATTTTATCATAAAATTGTTCTTGACTTTTTGCCGACTTACCTTTATTATAAAAACAAATAAATTGTTTAAAGCCTTCGTTATTTTTAGGCTTTCTTTTATTTGTTATTAATTATTTTTTTTAATTTAATATGGCAGAAGGTAAATTTCAGAGAAACAAGCCTCATTTGAATATCGGAACCATCGGTCACGTCGATCATGGTAAAACTACTCTTACATCAGCAATTCACTATGTCTTGTCAAAAAAAGGCAAAGCAAAGTTTTTAAAATATGAAGATATTGATAAAGCTCCTGAAGAAAGAGCTCGTGGAGTCACCATCAATCTTCATCACAGCGAATACGAAACCGACAAAAGGCACTACGCCCATATTGATGCTCCAGGCCATGCCGACTACATCAAAAACATGATTACCGGAGCTGCTCAGATGGATGGAGCCATTCTCGTTGTCTCAGCTCCAGACGGCCCAATGCCCCAAACCAGAGAACATATTCTTCTTGCCCGTCAAGTTAACGTCCCGGCCATCGTTGTTTTCTTGAATAAAGTTGATATGGTCGCCGATAAAGAAATTCTTGATTTAGTAGAAATGGAAGTAAGAGATCTTTTGAAGAAATATAAATTCGACGGAGACAAAATTCCAATAATCAGAGGATCAGCTCTTAAAGCTTTGTCTGATGATCCAGAAGCAATTAAGGCGATTGAAGAATTAATTGCTAAGGTAGACGAATACATTCCCGAACCTGTCCGACCAGTTGATAAACCATTCTTGATGCCGGTTGAGGACGTCTTCACGATTTCCGGTCGCGGCACCGTTGTTACCGGAAGAGTCGAAAGAGGCATTGCCAAAGTTAATGAAGAAGTAGAAATAGTTGGCATCAAAGAAACCAAAAAAACAGTTATCACCGGAGTCGAAATGTTCAGAAAAACACTGGATGAGGCTCGGGCTGGTGACAATGTCGGACTGCTTCTTCGCGGAATTGAAAAAGACGATGTTTTACGAGGACAGGTTATAGCAAAACCGGGATCAATTACTCCTCATACCGAATTTGAAGCAGAAGTATATGTTCTCACCAAAGAAGAGGGTGGACGTCATACGCCTTTTTTCAAAGGTTACCGACCGCAGTTCTATATCAAAACCACTGACATTACTGGTGAAGTAACCCCTCCAGCTGGAGTAGAAATGGTTATGCCAGGTGACAATGTTAAGGTCACCGCTAAGTTGATTTATCCAGTAGCAATGGAAGAAGGATTGAAGTTTGCCATTAGAGAGGGTGGTCATACAGTGGGAGCGGGAGTTGTCACAAAGATTATTAAGTAAATTTCTAATTTCTAATTGACCTAATTTCTAAAAAAGACCCAATTATCAAAATCCCAATTTGAAAATTGGTGATTGGTTATTGTTTAGATCAATTAGATCAATTAGGTTAATTAGGTAATTTTTTTCGCACTTTAATATGCCGAAAGGAAGAATCAGAATTAAGCTAAAATCGTACGATCATAGGTTGATCGATGAGACCTGTCAAAAGATTGTTGATACGACAATCAGGACAGGCGCTTCGATTATTGGCCCGATTCCTCTGCCGACTAAAAAAGAGGTTTATATTGTTAATAAAGCCTCATTCATTGATAAAAACGCCCGCGAACATTTCGGCTTAAAAATCCACAAAAGGTTGATTGATATTATTAATCCCACTAATCAGACGATTGATTCTCTGATGCATCTCGAACTGCCTGCCGGTGTTGAGGTTGAAGTGAAGATGTAAAATTCATTTGACCCTCACAAATTGATAGTATATAATTTATGCACATGTTAATTATTCTTTGTTCGGGAGCAAAGGATTAATATTTTTCCGGATTGGATTTTGGCCCCAATCTGGGGCTATTTTTTTTGGCATGAACTAGAACAAAGTTCAGTTCATGCCAACCCTGAACCGTTTTGCCGGAGGCAAATCTGGTTCATGGGTTGGGATGTTGTTATTTTAGAGTCACATATATGCCAGCTTTTATTTTAGGTGCAAAATCAACACAATCACAGAGATTTGATGACAAGGGAGAAAGAATCCCGACTACTTTTATAAAAACCGACTCTTGTTGGCTTACCGATGTTAAGATGCCATCCAAGCATGGATATTTTAGCGTCAAGCTCGGATTCGGTCAAATCAAAAACATCAAAAGGCCAGTCCAAAAAGAATTAGAAAAAGCGGGGATAAAAACCCCGCTTCGTTTTTTAAGAGAGTTCAGACTTGAAGATTATGGAGATAAGGTAAAGTTTATTGAAGAGCCCGCCTCCGCCGAGGCTTCAGCGGGCAAAGGTAAAAAAGGAATCGCAATTGGAGAGACAAAAATATACGTTGGCGAAGTCGTAAAGCCAACGGTTTTTTTAAAAAAAGGAGATAAAGTATCTGTTTCTGGAATTTCCAAAGGAAAAGGATTTCAGGGAGTAGTCAAGAGACATCACTTTAAAGGCGGTCTGAGAACTCACGGACAGTCCCACGGAGAAAGAGCTCCAGGGTCAATCGGAATGACAACCACCCCAGGACGGGTTTTTAAAGGAAAAAGAATGGCCGGAAGAATGGGCAATGACAGAGTGACGGTAAAAGGTTTGGAAGTCGTTGAGGTTAAAGACGATGGAATTGTCGTCAGAGGATTAGTGCCAGGACACAAAGGAGGACTATTGGAAGTTAGGAGTTAGTATTGAGAAGTTATTATGCCAAAAACTAAAACCGAAAAGAAATCAGAAACGAAGAAAATTACCGTTAAGAAAACAGACGGTTTAACGGTTCCGGTTTATGATATCGACGGCAAAGAAAAAAAAACTCTGGTTTTACCAAAAGAAGTTTTTTCTATTGTTGTCAAACCGCAGTTATTAGCTCAAGCAGTCAGAGTCTATCAGTTTAATCAAAGACAAGGAACCGCCTCGACCAAAACCCGTGGCGAAGTAGTTGGCTCGACGAGAAAGATTTATAGACAAAAAGGAACAGGAAAAGCTCGCCACGGAGATATAAAAGCCCCGATTTTTGTCGGAGGAGGAATCGTCGGCGGGCCAAAACCAAAAGATTATTCTTTAGATATAAATAAAAAACAGAAAAGGAAGGCCTTTTTTGGAGCTTTGACATTAAAATTCAAAGAAAAAAGTATTTTCGGAATCGCTGATTCAGCTTTAAAAATAGAGCCAAAGACAAAAATTGTCGCTAATTTTTTAAAGACTCTTAAGCTGGCAGGAAAAAAAATCACCTTTGTTTTACCCAAGATGGAAAAAAATAATTTTGTTCTAGCAACTAGAAATTTGTCAGGAGTAGATTTAATTGATTGTCAATCTTTGAATACGTATCAGATTTTAAATAGTACAAAATTGATTTTTTTTGAAAGCTCAATAGATGTTTTTAAAAACCATTTTTTGAAAAAACATGAAAATTAATGATGTAATTATTGCACCGGTATTGACTGAAAAAGCCACTAATCTGGTAAAAGACCAGGTCTATATGTTTAAAGTTAATTCTAAGGCGAATAAATATCAAATTAAAGAAATCTTGGAAAAAATTTATAAAGTCAAGGTTAGCGATGTTAGAGTAATGGTAAGAAAAGGGAAAACGAGAAAGTTTGGCCGCAAAATGACAGCTAAAAAATTAGCAGACAGGAAAATCGCTTTTGTTAAATTAAAAGAGGGAAAGATTGATTTATTTCCCCAGACATAAGATATGGAAGAAAAAAATCTAAAAGTAATTTTGAAGAAACATTCTGGAAGGGATAATACCGGTTCAATTTCAGTCCGTCACCAGGGTGGAAGACAAAAAAGATACTATCGATTGATTGACTTTAAAAGAGACAAAAGAGACGTCGAAGGTGAAGTGACCAGAATTGAGAGAGATCCTAACAGGAATGCTTTGATTGCTTTAGTCAAATATAAAGACAACGAGTTAAGATACATCATTCAACCAGCTGGTTTGAAAGATGGAGACAAGGTAATCGCCAGCGTTAAAGCCGATATTAAGATTGGCAATGCTTTACCTCTGAAAAATATTCCGATTGGTGTCTCTGTTCATGATGTTGAGATTTATCCCGGACGTGGCGGTCAGATGGCGAGAAGCGCTGGTACAACAGCTGTCGTTGTTGCTAAGGAAGACTTATATACCCAGCTAAAACTTCAATCTGGAGAAATAAGAAGATTTTTAAATGACTGCTGGGCCACTATCGGTCAGGTAGGTAATATCGAACATAAAGACGAAGTGATTGGGCGGGCTGGAAGGAATATTTTGATGGGAATTAGGCCAACGGTTCGAGGCACAGCTCAAGACCCTCGCAGTCATCCTCACGGAGGTGGAGAAGGAAAAAGCGGTGAAGGGATGCACCCAAAAACACCGTGGGGAAAGCCAGCTCGGGGTAAACGAACCAGAGATAAAAATCGATGGAATAAACATTTAATTATTAAAAGGAGAAAACCCTAAACCATGGAAGAGTCAATAACATATCTAAAAAACATTGCTATTCCGTCGAAGAAGTTGAGATTTTATCTTTCGGCGGTCAAAAAAATGAGTCCGGTTACGGCTCTTGACCACCTTTTTTACGGAAGGCAAAAAGCGACCAAGGTGCTTTATCAAGCGATAAAATCAGCTGTAAGCAATGCTAAACAGTCTTTAAAAGTTAATGACGATTTGTTAAAATTTAGACTTTTTACCATTGAAGAAGGGCAAAAATTAAAAAGATATCGACCAGGAGGAAGAAGAACACCTAAGCCTATTATTAAAAGAAAAAGTCATATTAAGATAATTCTTGTTAAAACAGAAAATAACAAATTACAAATAACAAATGACAAATCAATAACAAAATCCAAATTACAAGTTAAGAAACCCGCCTTCGCTAAAGCTTCGGCGGGCAAAGAAAAATAAATGGGACAAAAGGTTCATCCGAAAGGATTGAGACTCGGAATTATTTATAACTGGAATTCTCGCTGGTTCTTTTCTAACAAAAGAACTTATCGGAACAATCTAGAATCTGATATTAATATCAGAAAAAGCCTGATGGAGAAGCTGGCTTTTGCTTCTGTGACACAGATTGATATAGAAAGAGCTATTAATAAAATTACTTTGATTATTTTTTCCGTCAAACCAGGAATGATAATTGGTCGGGGTGGAAAAGGATTAGAAGATATTAAAAAATTTATCGTTAAGTTTCTTAAAAGAGCAGACAGGAATGAGGAGTTGAAGCTTGATATCAAAATTGAACCGGTTAAAAAACCATACCTTAACGCCTATTTTGTTTCTCAGTCAATTGCGGAAAAATTAGTGAGAAATTTTCCTCATAGGTCAGTTGTTCATAACACAATGAATCGAGTCATTGAAGCCGGAGGAAAAGGAGTGAAGATTCAACTCGGAGGCAGAATCGCCGGCGCGGAAATTTCCCGCCGGGAAAAATATTTCCAAGGAACAGTTCCGACATCAACCATAAGAGAGGAAGTTGATTTTGCTCGTTATCCAGCCCTGACAAAATCAGGATACATAGGAGTTAAGGTATGGATATGTAAATAAATATGTTAGCACCAAAAAGACAAAAATACAGAAAACAGTTTCGAGGAATTTGGCGGAGATTGGCGACCAAAGGAGATAAATTAAATTTCGGTAATTATGGTTTAAAAACTGTCGTTACCGGTTGGATCAAGGACAGAGAAATAGAAGCGGTCAGGGTGGTTTTCGCTCGCGCGACGAGAAAGTATGGTAAATTTTGGATAAGAATATTTCCCGATAAACCATATACTAAAAAACCACCAGAGGTAACTATGGGATCAGGTAAAGGAGATGTTGATCATTTTGTTGCTTCAGTTACACCAGGCAGGGTTTTGTTTGAGATTGATGGATTAAGCCGGGATGAAAGTTTAGAAGTATTAAGAACTGTGGCTTCTAAACTTTCTGTTAAAACTAAAGTGGTATCGAAAACAGTATGAAAAAATTAACTAAACAATATCGAGACAAGACTGTAAAAGAATTAACTCAAGAGACGATGATACTAATAGAAGAAATTGCTAAGCTAAGGCTTTCGCAAAAAAGCGCCCCGGCAAAAGACACCAATTTACTGATGAAAAAAAGAAAACAGTTAGCGGTTTTATTGACAGTTTTAACGGAAAAAAAAGAGATTGAAAGTTTAAAAAACAAAAAAATATGAAGAAAACTTTAGTTGGAGAGGTGGTTTCTACAAAAATGCAAAAAACCGCCGTTGTTAAGGTCGAGCGTAAATTTACTTACCCAAGATATAGAAAAGTAATCATTCGCCATAAGAAATATAAGGCACACAATGAGGATTTAGATTTGAAAATAGGAGATAAGGTAAAAATTGAAGAAACGAAACCAATATCAAAAGATAAACATTTTAAAGTTATAGAAAAGTTAGAAGTTAAAAGTAAAAATTCAAAAGTTAAAGTAAAAAGTTAAAAGTATGTTGCAACTAAGAACAATTTTAAACGTCGCTGATAATACCGGAGCTAAAAAAGTTTCGATGATCGGGATGGCAAAAAAAGGCAATCGGCATTACGCATATTTAGGGGAAACTATCACTGTTACCGTAAAGAAAGCAATTCCTTATGCCGCAGTGAAACAAGGTGATATTTTACAGGCGGTGATAGTCCGGACACGAAAAGAAAAAAGAAGAAAAGACGGCAGCTATATCAGATTCGACAACAATGCCTGCGTGATTTTGGCCGGACCGGATATCAAAGACCCAAAAGGGACGAGAATTTTTGGTCCGATTGCCAAGGAAGTCAAAGACAAAGGATTTAATAAAATTGTCAGTTTGGCAGAAGAAATATATTAGAAATTTTTGTCATTCCGAGCGAAGTCGAGGAATCTTGAAATAGATCCCTCGGTCGCTTCACTCCCTCGGGATGACACGATGGCGTATGAAGATCAAAAAAGGAGACAAAGTCAGAGTCATGGCGGGAAAAGACAAAGGAAGAGAAGGAAAAGTCGAAAAAGTTTATAAAAAGTCTAACAAGATTTTGATTCCCAATATTAATATCTATAAACGTCATGTTAAAAAAAGTGACAAAATGCCTCAAGGCGGCATCGTTGATGTTCCTCGTCCGCTTGACGTTGCCAAAATAATGTTGATTTGTCCTAAGTGTGGAAAAATGACGAGAATAGGGTTTAAAGTAGAGAAAGACAAAAAACTTAGAGTTTGTAAGAAATGCGAAAGCAAAATATAACTATGACGCTTAAAGATTATTACAATCAGGAGGTTAAGAAGAAATTGATGTCCGATCTTAAAATAGGAAATATAATGGCTGTTCCCAAGGTTGTTAAAATCGTCGTCAATGTCGGCGCCGGAGAAGCGATAACTAGTAAAGGAGTCTTAGATAAGATAAAAGAACAGATAGCGATAATTACCGGCCAGAATCCGGTTATAACCCGGGCCCGTATTTCTGTGTCGGCTTTTAAATTAAGAAAAGGAACCCCAATCGGTGTTAAAGTGACCCTGAGAGGTAAAAAAATGGATAGTTTTTTAGAGAAACTTATAAAAGTCATTATTCCAAGATTGAGAGATTTCCGAGGAATTGCGGAAAAAACTATCGATCAACACGGCAATCTAAACATCGGTTTTAGTGAGCAGATAATTTTTCCTGAGATAGAGTTTGATAAAATTGATAAAATAAGAGGCTTGGAAGTAACAGTGGTTACAAATGCTAGAAGTTACGAGAACGGAAAAAAGCTATTCGAATTATTGGGGATACCGTTTAAAAAATCATAAATTATAAATAACAAATCACAAAATGGCCAAGACATCAGACGAAGTAAAATTTAGAAAAAAACAAAAGTACAAGGTTAGATATCGCAACCGTTGTCCTTTTTGCGGTCGAGCTAGAGGCTATATGCGTCGATTTGGAATGTGTAGGATTTGTTTTAGAGAAAAAGCATTAAACGGAGAAATTCCCGGAGTTAGAAAAATTTCTTGGTAAAAATATGAGCAGATCACTAAAAAAAGGTCCATATGTGGATGAAAAGCTTTTAAAGAAAATTATGAAGCAGAAAGAATCAAGAGATAATAAGCCAATTCGGACTTGGTCTCGAGACTCTCAAATTTCTCCTGAGTTTGTTGGTCATAATCTGGCTGTCCACAACGGGAGAAAGTTTACTGAAATCTTTATTTCTGAAGCGATGGTTGGTCATCGATTAGGAGAGTTTTCTCCGACAAGAACTTTTAGAAGTCATGGAAAGGTAACCAAGAAAGTTATTGAAGCGACTTAAAAATTATGGAAAACCCAGCAATTGATCTTATAATCAGGATTAAAAACGGCTATATGGCCAGGAAAGAAGTAATAGAATCTCCTTATAGTCGGATGAGAGAAGAAATTCTTAAAAAGCTGACCGAGATTAAGTTTATCAAAAGTTATAAGATTACGGGAGACAAACCTAAAAAAATCACCATAGAACTTTTATATGAGAATACAGTTCCAGTTTTTTCCGACGTCAAAGTTTATTCTCGACCCGGTAGCCGCTATTATGTCTCTTACCGCAATTTGAAACCGGTTTTGTCTGGTTATGGTTTTTCTTTTATTTCGACCTCAAAAGGAATTTTGACCAATAAAGAAGCTAAAAAACAGAAATTGGGTGGAGAATTACTATTTAGTATTTGGTAGTCAGCTTGTCGAATTATGTCAAAAATAGGCGAAAAAACAATCGAAATTTCCCAAGGCGTAAGTGTAAGTATTGATAAAAAGAAGATCAACGTGAAAGGACCACATGGAGAGTTAACAATAGAACTTCCTGATAAATTAGAGATTTTGACTCGGGAAAATAACTTATTGGTTAAAAGAAATGATGATGAAAAAAAGACCAAATCAATTCATGGTCTCTATCGACAGCTCATTAATAACGCTATTTTGGGCGTGCAAAAATTATGGGAGAAAAAGTTGAAAGTAGTCGGCACTGGTTATACGGTCAAACTCGATAAGGAAGATTTGGTCTTTAAGATCGGTTACTCACATCCGGTAGTTTTTAAAAAAACATCAGGAGTAAAATTTCAGGTAGAAGGTAACAATAAGGTCGTTGTCTTAGGTTGTGATAAACAGTTGGTAGGAGAAATTGCTTATCAGATAAAGATATTGAAAAAACCAGACGTTTATAAAGGCAAAGGCATACAATACGAAGGTGAAAAATTAAGAATTAAACCAGGCAAGAAAGCCAAAGTTGCCGGAGGAACCGTCGCTTAATATGGGAAAAATAAATTTTAATAAAAAAACAAGAAAAAAAAGAAGAATAGGTACCAGTATTGAGGGAAGAGAAAAAAGACCAAGAATCTCGGTGTATCGATCTAATCGTTATATTTATGCTCAAGCTATAGACGACGAAAAACGAACAACACTAGTCTCTTTTTCCAGTCAAAAACTGCCTAAGAGTAAAAAAGTTAATCAAGCTAAAGAAGTAGGTTTACAGTTGGCCAAAGTTCTTAAAGAAAAAAAAATCAGTACGGTGGTTTTTGATAGAAATATTTATATTTATAAAGGTAGAGTTAAGGCTCTCTGTGATGGGCTTAGGGAAGGAGGAATAAAAGTATGAGACAGGACATAAGAAATCCAGAAGAAAAAAAATTTGAAGAAAAAGTTCTTTTGATTAAACGAGTTTCTAAAAAGATACCCGGCGGTAATTATGTGACGTTTTCCGCACTGGTAGTCGTCGGCGATAAAAAAGGAAAAGTGGGAATTGGTTTAGGTAGGGGTCAAGAAGTGCCTCCGGCTATTCAAAAAGCAATCACTTATGCGAAAAAACATTTGATTACTGTTCCAATCAAAAACAAAACAATTCCCCATGAGATTAGATTGAAATATAAAGCATCAAAGATTCTCCTCAAACCGGCACCAGAAGGAACCGGTCTTAAGGTCGGTAGCGTGGCTCGTGTTTTATTGGATTTAGCCGGTGTAGAAAACGCATCGGGTAAAATAATCCGATCTCGAAACCAAATAGTTAATACCTATGCGATAATGAAAGCGTTACAAATGTTCAGACACATATGATAGATTTTTTATCAAATTTACCAAAAACAGTTCATTCTAAAAAAAAGAGACTGGGTCGCGGTTTGGGAAGCGGTAAAGGTTCCAAGTCAGGTCGGGGAACTACACGTCATCAAAAAGCACGAGAAAGCATTCCTCTTCATTTTGAAGGAGGACAGGGAAGAATGGTTAAGCGCTTTCCTCTCCTTCGCGGTAAAGGAAAAAACAAATCCATAATGAGCGGTAAATTTAAAAAAAGTAAATTTTATGAAAAAAATCTTAGAAAAAATTAGTCTTCTTTTTAAAGATCCAGAGTTAAAAAGAAAAGTTTTTTTTACTTTGTTTATTTTTTTGGTCTTTCGGCTGTTTGCTTTTATGCCCGTGCCAACGATTGACCTAACACGTCTTAGAGCCCTTTTTGCTTCCAATCAGTTCTTATCGCTTTTAGACATTTTTTCCGGAGGAACATTGATTAATTTTTCAGTGATGGCTTTAGGCCTAAATCCTTATATCAATGCTTCCATTATTCTTCAGCTTTTGACAGTAATGTTTCCAGCTCTTGAGCAATTATCTAAAGAAGGCGAATACGGCCGTCACAAAATCAACCAATATACTAGAATTTTAACTTTACCCTTGACGATTGTTCAGTCAGTCGGTATTTTTATGCTTTTAAAAAATCAAAAAATTATCGGTAACCTGTCTCCTTTAGAGTTTTTTTCCTTTGTCTTTACCATGGTTGTCGGTACATTTATTCTCGTTTGGTTTGGCGAATTAATTTCTGAATTTGGAGTCGGTAACGGCGTTTCTTTATTAATTTTTGCCGGTATCGTCGGTCGATTGCCAGTAATACTGACAAAAACGGCTGCAGTTTTAACTTCGGAAATGATTTTTAATATAATGATTTTTATAGTTTTAGCAATATTTGTCATTGCTTCGATTGTATTTATTAACGAAGCAGTAAGGAAGATACCGGTTTATTATGCCAAGAGAATTAAAGGTAACCGTCTCTATCAAGGTGCCTCTAATTTCTTGCCTTTAAAATTGAACCAAGCAGGAGTAATTCCGATTATTTTTGCCGTTTCTTTCGTTCTTTTTCCTCAGTTGATCGGTAACTTTTTTGCTAATGTACATAACGTCACTCTAGCCCCAATTGGCAAATTTTTAGTCAGTTTTTTCTCTCCAGCAGGATTTTTTTATAATTTTTTCTATTTTATTTTAGTTATCGGTTTTACTTATTTTTATACTGTGGTCGTTTTTAACCCGCAAAAGATCGCCGATGAAATCCAAAAACACGGAGGGTTTATTCCCGGAATTCGGCCAGGTCTGGCAACAAAACAATATTTGGAAAAAATCCTTTATAAAATAACCAGCGTTGGAGCGGTTTTCTTAGGTTTAATCGCCGTCATGCCGGTCTTGGTATCGAAGTTTACCGGTTTAACTAACTTAGTAATAGGAGGAACCGGTATTCTCATCGTCGTTTCGGTGATTTTGGAAACTTTTAAGACGGTAGAAGCGCAGCTTGTGATGAGAAGTTATGATAAGTTTGTACAATAAATAATATGGCTAAAAAAGGTTCAAGATTATTGGTTGGTTTGATTTGCGAAGTCTGCAAATCATTTAATTATGTGGTTGAAAAAAATAAAGTCAACACCGTCTCGGCTCTAAAATTAAAAAAATATTGCCGAAAATGCAAAAAGCACACGCCGCATAAAGAAACTAAAAAATTAGATTAAACAATATGAAATTGGTTTTAATCGGCATTCAAGGATCAGGGAAATCAACTCAAGGAAACCTATTATCCAAGCAATTGGGTATTCCTTATTTGTCAACCGGCCACATATTCAGACGGCTGGCAAAAGAAAAAACCAAGCTTGGTCACTATATAAAGACAGTCATGAATACTGGTTTGTTGATCCCCGATGATAAAACAATAGAAATTGTCAATTCCTATCTTTCGCGTCCAGAATATAAAAAAGGCTATATCTTAGATGGTTTTCCAAGAACCATCAAGCAGGCAGAAAAGTTCTCCAACAATGTTGATAAGGTCATTTATCTGGAAGTTCCTGATAAAGAAGCAATATATCGTCTTGTTTACAGAAATAGTCAGCTTAGAGGGGACGAAACCATCCCGGCGACAAAAAAAAGAATTGAGTTGTTTAAGAAATTTACTCTGCCTGTTTTGGAATATTACAGAAAACTAAAAAAATTGATAGAAATTGACGGCCTTCAAAGCATAGAAATAGTCAATAGAGAAATCTTAAAAAGCTTAGGAAAACAGTTGGTCAAAAATAAAATAGAAAATTGGGCCGCCAAGGATAAAAAAATCATCGCTATTATTGGTTTACCCGGAGTAGGTAAAACGGACGCCAACGATTTTTTTAAAAAACAAGGTCTTCCTTCAATCTCTTTTGGAAAAGCTATCAATGAATATATTGACGACAATCATTTGCCTCACGTTGAAAAAACCCATAAAAAAGTCCGCTTAGAATTAAGGCAAAAATACGGAATGCCAGCGCTCGCTATTATGAATGAAGGAAAAATTAAGGAGATGTTAAAAGACAACATGACCATTGTCATTGATGGAATGAGAAGCTGGCAAGAATATCTATATTTAAGAAAGGCCTTTCCCAAGATAAAAATTTATTTATTGGCTATTTACGCCGACAAACATTTAAGGTGGGCCCGCTCTATTAAAAGATCACATCGAAATAAACTTTATGGAGAAGAACGAGATTTAGACGAGCTTATCGGAATTAATATGGCTCCTACCATTGCCTACGCTGATTTTTTAGTCAAAAACAATTTTTCCATCGAAGATTTCCATGACAAATTAGAAGAGGTTTATCGAACGATCTGTTACTCATGAATATTGATTTAAAAACGAAAGAAGAGATAAGGATAATGCAAGAGGGAGGTCTTCGATTGAAACGAGTAGTGGCGGCACTTTTAAAAAAGATCGACGTTGGTAATACTACCAAAGAGATTGATAATCTAGCCTCCGAGTTGATAAAAAAACAACGAGGAGAGCCTTCTTTCAAAAAGGTCAAGGATTATTTTTGGACGACTTGTTTACCTATTAATAACCAGGTAGTGCACACTCCCCCCTCTGATAGAAAATTAAAACAGGGAGACGTGCTGACTTTGGATATTGGTATGTATTTCAAAGGTTATCACACTGATTTTGCCACAACTCTTTTTATAGGCGGAAATCCAGATGACAAAATCAATCATTTTTTAGAAACAGGAAAAAGGGCTTTAAATAAGGCAATCGTTGCTGCAAAGTCAGGTAATCGACTGGGTCAAATATCTGCGGCAATTGAAAAAGAGATTTATGGTCAGGGATTTTTTATTCTCAAAGAACTAACAGGACATGGAATTGGAAAAACTCTTCATGAAGACCCATACATATTCGGATACAAGGAGAAACCAATAAATAAGACTTTATTGATCAGGTCAGGTTTGACCATAGCGATTGAAGTGATTTATTCGATGGGAACAGAAGAAATCGTCTATGAAAAAGAAAACGATTGGTCAATAATGACCCAAGATGGAAGTTTATCGGCCTGTTTTGAACACACAGTGGCGATAACAGAGGATAAAACATTAATATTGACATAAAATTGTAAGCGAGATCCTGGAATAAATCCAGGATGACAATTTTCAATAGTATTATATTGTCAGTTGTGATAAAATATTAGGTTTATGAAAGATAATGTGATTGTAGTTGAAGGAGAGGTAGTCGAGAACCTTCCCAACACGCTTTTTAAAGTCAAGCTTTTTAATTCCGAAAAAGTAATTTTATGTTATTTATCAGGTAAAATGAGAAAAAATTATATTAAAATTCTTCCGGGTGATAAAATCAGAGCAGAGATTACTCCTTATGATTTAAACCGAGGAAGGATAGTTTACCGAATATGAAAATAGCCTCGTCAGTAAAAAAAATTTGTCCCAAGTGTAAAATGGTCAAAAGAAAAGGGAGATTATACGTTATATGCAGCAACGTTAAGCATAAGCAAAAACAAGGATAAACAATATGGCTAGATTTTTAGGAATTACATTGCCGGACGATAAAAGGATTGACTATGCTCTTACTTTACTCTATGGTATTGGCTGGAACAATGTTGGTAGTGTTCTTGAACAAGCTAAAGTTGATCCTCACAAAAGGGTCAAAGAAACAAGCGAAGAAGAATTTAAAAAGATCAACGAAGTAAT
This sequence comes from Candidatus Roizmanbacteria bacterium CG_4_10_14_0_2_um_filter_36_35, assembly GCA_002792355.1. Taxonomy (GTDB): domain Bacteria; phylum Patescibacteriota; class Microgenomatia; order UBA1406; family GWC2-37-13; genus GWC2-37-13. The sequence continues at coordinate 17,983 of PFOE01000081.1, forward strand.
TGAAAAAAGCTATAAAGTAGAAGGAGATCTGAGAGAAGCCTTGACAGAAAACATAAAAAGATTGAAAGAGATCGGCAGCTATCGAGGGCTTAGACACCTGAGAGGTTTACCAGTCAGGGGTCAAAGGACCAAATCAAATGCCCGTACTAAACGAGGTAAAAGAAAGACCGTTGGCGCTTTGAGAAAAGAAGTTTGGGCTAAGATGGAGCAGGGTAAGACTGGTGAAGAGGCTCCTAAGGAAGCAGTACCAGAAAAAAAATAAAAATTTATGGCAAACAAACAAATAAAAAAAATCGTAGAAAGAGGAAGAATTTATATCACCGCCACTTTTAATAATACAATAGTGACGATAACGACGGAGAAAGGCGACCCAATTGTCACCGGAAGTTGCGGGATGCACGGCTTCTCTGGAACGAGAAAGTCTACTCCTTACGCGGCGACGACAACTACCGAAGCCGCTTTGAAAAAAGCCATCGACAACTTTAATTTTCAATCGGCAGACATTTTTATTAAGGGTATTGGCCCAGGCCGAGAAGCCTCACTTCGTGCAGTTAAATCGTCAAAGATAGAAATCAACAGAATTATCGACATTACACCAATACCACATAATGGTGTCAGGCCACCGAAGGTGAGAAGAGTTTAAAATATGAGATACACAGGACCAAAAAATAGAATTGCCCGGAGGGAAGGAACTGATCTGGGTTTAAAAACGCCAGGGAGTAAGTCCCATACTCGTCTTTTGAATAAACTCAACGTTTTACCTGGTCAGCACGGAGTAAGAACTAGAAGAAAAATTTCTGAGCGGGGTTTACAGTTGAGGGAGAAACAAAAGTTAAGGTTTATCTTTGGATTGAGCGAAAAACAGCTGAAAAATTATTTTAAAAAAGCTGTGATAAAAAAAGGGAATACGGCTTTATATTTATCTCAATTTTTAGAAAGCAGGTTAGACAATATTGTTTATCGATTAGGTCTTGCTCCGACTCGCGCTTCGGCGCGTCAACTGGTAACTCACGGGCATATCGCTATTAACGACGGTAAAATGAATATTCCATCTTATCAGGTTAAAACAGGCAATAAAATCTCTTTCTTAAAAGAAAAAACCGCAAAAATCCCTTATATTGAAAAAGTGCTTACCAATAAAGATGCTCTTATTCCTGGTTGGCTAGAAAAAAAAGCCATTGCTGGTAAGTTAATATCAGCGCCGACAGCCGATGAAATATTAAAACAATGCAATTTAAGATTAATAATTGAATATTATTCTAGGTAATATAACAGTTATAAAAATTATAAATTTTATATAAATATGCTCAAACCCAATTTTTTTACCCAAAAGCTTGAAGAGGGTAATTACGGAAAATTTATTTTTGAACCTCTGCCTTTAAGCTTTGGTCAGAGTTTAGCTCATGCCTTGAGAAGGACGATTTTGTCTTCTTTGAAAGGAGCGACTATCACTCAAGTTAAAGTTGATGGTGCTCCGCACCTTTTTACGACGATTCCTGGAATTAAAGAATCAGTTTTAGAAATCGTTTTGAATTTAAAAAAACTTAAATTTGATGTCAAAGAAGGAGGGCCTTTTAAAATATCTCTTTCGGCCAAGGGATCTAAAAAACTCTACGGTAAAGATATTGAAGGAGAAATCAAACCGGTTAATAAAGATTTATATTTGGGTGAAATAAGTGATGATAAAGGCAAACTGTCTTTGGAAGCAATTGTTGAAGTAGGAATTGGTTATTCGACAGTCGAAGAAAGAGAAAACAAAGAATACGGGTTTGTTCACGTTGACGCCTTTTTTTCTCCTATTAAAAAAGTTAATATTAAAGTTGAAGAAACGCGTGTTGGCCGAAAAGCCAATTATGAAAAATTAACGCTTGAACTGTGGACTGATGGAGGTATTAGTCCGACAGAAGCTGTTAAACAAGCCTCTAATCTATTGAGCGAATATTTCGCCCACATTCTATCGGGCAAAGATACGCCAACCGTCAAAAAAGAAAAAACCGCCGAAGAGGTCAGGCAAGAAGAAATTGACAAAAAACTATTTGAAGTCATTATCGATGAACTTAATCTTCCATCACGAGTTATTAATGCCCTGCTTCGAGAAAAGATTGAGACGGTCGCCGATTTAATTAAAGCTGGCAAAGAGAAATTAATTGAAATGAAAGGAGTAGGTAAGAAGTCAATTCAATTAATTGAAGAAGAATTAAAGAAAATGGGTATAGGATTAGAGTAAATATATGAGACATGGAGTAAAAAAAATAAAATTTAATTGGGGAAAAGATGCCAATAAAATGTTAATGAGAAAATTGGCTATTAATTTTTTGTCCAATGGTCATTTGCAGACGACTTTAACCAAAGCAAAAGCCCTAAAACCATATTTGGAGAAATTAGTTTCCAAGATGAAACTTAAATCAGAGGCCAATAAAAATTATTTGCTACGTTACTTAGGAGAGGAAAAAATTATTAATAACGGTTTTAAAGTTGTTGGTCCAGCCTTATCCAAAATTAATGGCGGCTATGTCAGAATCGTTAAAATGAATATGAGAAGCACAGACGGAGCCACGATGGCAAGAATAATCTGGGTGTATCCAGTAGTTTCAGAAGAAATTAAAAATGAAAAACTTAACCGAACAAACAAAACCAGTTAAATTAAAAGAAATAATAAGAGGTTGGCATTTAGTTGACGTCTCAGGACGGGTTCTAGGGAGAGTAGCTCCGGAAATTTCCCGTTTTCTCCAAGGTAAAAATAAGACTAATTATGTATTCTATCTTGATACTGGTGATTATGTTGTCGTTATTAACGCAAAAAAAATAGTGATAACCGGTAGAAAAAGTCAGACAAAAATCTATACCCGTTATTCTGGCTACCCCGGAGGATTAAAGACAATTAACTTTAGCAGTCTTTTGGAAAAGAATCCAGGAATTATAATAAAAAACGCCGTATCAGGAATGTTGCCGAAAAATAAATTTAGAGATGAAAGATTAAAAAGATTATTTGTATTTTCGGATGAAAATCATCCATACAAAGACAAGTTTGTAAAATAATATGGCTAAAAAAACAAAAAATCTTGAATATTACGAAGGGGTGGGACGAAGAAAACAAGCGGTAGCCCGAGTGAGACTATACATAAAAAGTCATCAGAAAATTAAAAAGGGTGAAATTTATATAAATGATAAACCTTTTGAACAAGTATATTCTGATTATCAGCGCGAATTCGCTTTATCGCCTTTAAAATTGACAAATAACGAAAATAGGTTTGCTATTTCGATAAGAACTGCCGGTGGAGGAAAGAATGGCCAGCTTGAAGCGATCATTCACGGAATTTCCAGGAGTTTATCCAAAGTAGACGAAAGCTATCGACCAATTCTGAAAAAAAATGGATTATTAACACGAGATCCACGAAAAAAAGAGAGAAGAAAAGTAGGAACCGGCGGAAAGGCTCGACGCGCCAAGCAATCGCCAAAGAGGTAAGTTTATTTATTTATGATCGATCTTTCTATAATAATTGTCTCCTTTAATACGGAAAAAATAACCAATAAATGTCTTGTTAATTTAAGAAGAAATCTAAAAAAATATCCTCTCAATTATCAAGTGGTGGTAGTTGATAATGGATCAAAAGATGGTAGCATTCCGATGCTTAAAAAAATAGCAGTTGATTGGAAAAATCTAAAAGTAGTTTTGTCTAATAAAAATCTCGGTTTTGGCAAAGGAAATAATTTGGGAGTAACCAATTCAAAAGGAAAATATATTTTATATCTCAATTCCGATGCGATAATAACAGATATTGACTTTTTCGACCTTATTAATGTTTTTAAAACTAAACCGGATCTTGGCGCTTTAACGGTCAAAGTAGTTTTATCGACCGGCGAGATTGATCCGGCCTCCCATCGCGGTTTTCCGACCATCTGGCGGTCTTTCACTTATTTTCTTGGGCTGGAGAAAATATTTAAAAACACTTTCCTTTTAAATAAGATATTTGGCGGTTACCACCTGGTCAATCTAAATTTGAAAGAAATTCATGAGATAGATGTACCGACAGGTGCCTTTTTATTTACAAGACGGGATATTATTGATAAAATCGGCGGTTTTGACGAAGATTATTTTTCTTACGGTGAAGATATTGAAATGGCTTTTCAGATAAAGAAACTAGGCTATAAAATAATCTACTATCCTTTATGGCAAATGCTTCATTTGAAATCGGTATCAGGTTTAAAGAAAACAGATCAAAAAATAAGAAAAAAAACCAGTTTTTACTTTTACGATTCGATGAAAATTTTTTATCGAAAGCATTATGCCAAGAGTCATAATTGGTTAACTAATAAATTAATTTATTTAGCGGTTGATTTAAAACGTAAACTAATCTCATGAAAAAAATCGGCATTGATGCTAGGTTCTATTTTCAAACGGGTGTCGGTACTTATATACGAAACCTCTTGTTTTATTTAGATAAAAAAAACCCTAAAAAAGAGATTTTTTATGTTTACCTACGGAGACAAGATGCGGCAAAGATTAAATTTAAAAACAAAAATATTATTAAAAGAATTGCTGATCAAAAGTGGCACAGTTTTTCAGAACAGCTAAGTTTTTTAGCCTTACTTGTCAAGGATAATCTCGACTTAATGCATTTTACCTATTTTAGCTACCCGGTTTTTTATTGGAAAAAGTTTATTGCCACCATTCACGATACAACCCCTTTATTTTTTAAAACCGGAAAAGCTTCAACTAAAAATACGCTTATTTATCAAATAAAACATTTTTTCTTTAAAATTGTGGTTTATCTTCAAGTTAAAAGAGCAATAAAAATTATTACTCCTACCTACGCTGTAAAAAAGCAACTAACAGATATATATGGATCGGAAATCTCAAAGAAGCTATATCCTATTTATGAAGGAGTTAGTTATGAAATATTTACCGCAAAAGAGAATAAAAGTTTTGGTATAAAATTTAAAGACTTTTTTATCTATGTGGGAAATTTTTACCCGCATAAAAATGTTGAGAGATTAATTGATGCTTTTGCAAAAATTTCCGATAAATATCATTTAATTCTTATCGGACCAAACGATTATTTCACCGATCGTATAATTAAATATATCGGGACATCGAAGTCTAAAAATAAAATAATCTTAATAAAGAATCCGCCGATGTCGGATTTAATTTTTTTTTATAAAAACGCTTTAGCCATTATTCACCCGTCTTTATCTGAGGGTTTTGGTTTACCATTAGTTGAGGCCGCTTATTTTGATACACCGATAATGGCTTCAAATATTGAAATTTTCAAAGAATTATGGGGTGATCAATATTTGTCTTTTGACGCTAGAGACTCTTCTGATATTTACAAAAAAATTCAATATTTTATTGATAAAAAACCTAGATTTGAATACAATAAAATTATAAAAAAATATTCTTTCGAAAAAATGTCACAGGAAACTTTGAAAATTTACCACAGCGTCACCCAGAATTCCTGAATAAGAAGTATTTCCGCTGCCTGAATAAACAAAATAACTAGGAAGTTCATTGTTGATAGTTTAATTTTGTTTGACAAAAAATTACTGACAGTTAATACAAGGAAAAACATTAGAGGCAACCAGATTCTTCCGACTTCTCCTCTTACTGCTCCGGAAAAATTTAACAATAGAAACATTAAAGTAAAAGAAACAAATAGAGGTTCTTTTATTTTTTTAAAAAACATTGTAAGATAGACCGTTATTGTCGGAATTCCGATAAAAATAGAAAAATCATATAGGTTATAGAATAGCCAAATTAAATAAGACCGGTTTTTTGGCAGTCCGGTCATTAAAATGTAGGAGACTAGAACGACGTTGTATCTAAACAAAAATAACAACAAATAGAAAGATAATAAACCTGCTAAAAAAGGAATGAGCAATTTTTTGTTTTTTATCAAATAATAAAAGTAAATGAAAATTAATGGTAACAAAGACAGGCTGAAAAATAATCCGAGAGAAAATATCAAGCCCGAAAAAGAAATCAATAAACCATTCTTTTCTTTTAATCCTTTAATAAAGAGGAAAAAACTACATAAGAAAAACAAAGGAAATAAAACATCAGAAAGAGGGGTAAAAAGAGTTAGTCCCGGGATGAAAATTGCCAGTAAGACAGATCTTAAAGCTGTCTTGAAATTGAAAAGTTTTTTAGCAATATAAAATAGAGGAACAATGTTTAAGGAACCGAGAGAAGGAATAAAGAAGGCAGAAAAAACTGCGGTTGATTTTTGAGATAAAGTTAGACTGTTCCAAACAGATAAAACATCTTGATGCTTAGGAATAAGATTAACGATAAGGGTTTGAAATAGTGGAATAACGTTTATCATTTTTTCTATAAGCCAGAAAAATATTATTGATCCTGGCGGGTGTCCGGTGGCGTGCATAGAAAAACTCAAAACATTTTTCTGATAATTAGCCAAAAATTCTCCTAGATTTTTGATTTTTATAGCTTCGGTAAAGTAACCGTTCAAATCAGGATTAATGATTCTGTGTATTAAAACAGAAATACCGCTTCTACTAAAGTAGAGAATTGAGAGTTGAAAAAAGTATGACAAAACCACCAATAAGACTAGTGAGATTAGTGAATTCAATTTCTTTTTTTCTAAAAAATAGAATAAAGATAATATAAGAGTAATAACAATTAAAGGAAACCAAATTCGGTTTAGAGTATTAACGAATAAATAGGGCCATCTCCAGTCTGGCGGCCACTCTCCCGGTCCGCGAAGAAAAGGCGAAACATTAAAGCCAACAAAAAGAAAAAATATTGTTGAAACTATAAAAATAATAAATAGCAATTTTTTACTGAAGCTCATTTTGTTTCTTATTTTATCAGATATAATAATTAGCATGTTAGATAAGAAAATAGCAATAGTTTATGACTGGCTGGATAAGTGGGGAGGAGTGGAGAGAGTGCTTTTAACATTTTATGAAATGTTTCCAGAGGCGACATTTTTTACTTCTTATTTTGATCCAAAAAAAGCCGGTTGGGCTAAAGATTTAAAAATAAAAACTTCATTTATTCAGTACCTTCCAAAAATAATAAGAGAGAACAGAATTGCATCCTTCCCTTTTTATCCTTATGCTTTTGAGTCTTTTAATTTCAATGATTATGAGTTAGTAATTTCAGTTACTTCTTCTTTTGCCAAATCAATTATTACGCAACCTAAAACAAAACATATTTGTTATCTTTTGACTCCGACCCGATTTTTATGGAGTCATCAGAAGGATTATTTTAAAGAAAATATTTTTAATAAAAATTATTTAGAGTATTTAAAACAATGGGATCTAGCAGCTGCTCAAAGACCTGATAAAATTTTTTCAATTTCAGAAACTGCAAAAAATCGGTGTAAAAAATATTATCATCGTGACTCTGAAGTCATTTATCCACCGTTTGATACCGAGTATTGGCGAAGTTTGTCATCCCGACCGAAATGGAGGGATCTAATAAAAAAGATTCCTCGACTCGCTTCGCTCGCTCGGAATGACAGAGGAGTGCGTAAAAAATATTTTCTCATAGTTTCCCGATTAGAACCTTACAAGAAAATTGATTTGGCAATAAATGTTTTTAATAAGTTAAATGATAATTTAGTTATTGTTGGAGAAGGGAGTGAAGAAAATAATCTAAGGAGAATTTCAGGAGGAAATATTACTTTTTTCAAAAAAATAACTGATGAAGAATTAGGTTATTTATATTCAAACGCGCAGGCGTTAATCATGCCTCAGGAAGAGGATTTTGGTTATATATCTCTGGAAGCGCAATTTTTCGGCTGCCCGGCAATTTCTTATAAAAAAGGAGGAGCTTTAGAAACTGTAATAGAGGGAAAGACGGGGATTTTTTTTGATAAGCAGTCGGAAAATTCATTGAGGAAGGCGGTTGAAAGATTCGCTAAAATCAAGTACAATTTGAGAACGAATACAAGAAAACACGGAGAAGAAAACGTCAAAAGATTTAGCAAAGAAACATTTATTAATAATTTTCGAAATGTCATTTCGAGCGAAGTCGACCTGCCTACCGACAGGCAGGGAAATCTTAAAAAGATCCCTCGTCGCTTCGCTCCTCGGGATGACGGGGGATGCGTTATGAAAGCAATAATATTTGCCGGAGGAACAGGAACAAGGCTTTGGCCTTTGTCAAGGAAAAAATCTCCGAAGCAGTTCGAAAAATTGATCGGTAACAAATCTACTTTACAATTGGCAGTAGAGCGTCTTTTGCCTGATTTTCAATATGAAGACATCTATATTTCCTCAAACTCTCTTTATAAAGAGAGTATTAAAGAACAACTTCCTCAAATTCCCGAAAAAAACTTAATCTTAGAGCCGGAAAAAAAAGACGTAGCTCCGGCGATTGCTTTGTCTGTCGGCATTATTGCTAAAACTGATCCTAATGAGCCAATCGCAATTCTTTGGAGCGATCACTTAGTTAAAGAAGTTCATGTTTTTAGAAAAATTCTAAAGGTAGCCGCCGAAGAAATTAAAAAAAATCCTAATAAAATTATTTTTATCACCCATAAACCAAGATTTGCCAGTATCAATTTAGGTTATATTCATTTTGGTAAAAAAATTAGGGAAGTGAACGGCATTTCCTTTCATGAATTTAAAAATATCAAATATCGCCCTGATGAAAAAACCGCTAAAACTTTTTTTAATTCTGGTGAGTATGCATGGAATTTAGGTTATTTTGTTACTACACCCCAGTTCATCTTAAAGGCTTTTAGAAAGTTAGCGCCAGAAATATATGCCAATACCGAAAAAATTTTAGCTTGTTATGGAAAAAAGATTTTTCCTGATATTTTAAAAACTAAATATGGACAGGTCAAAAATATTAGTTTCGACAATGCTATTCTAGAAAAACTAGCAAAAGAAGAAGCTATGGTTATTGTCGAGGATATTGGTTGGAGCGATGTTGGCAGCTGGGAAGCTTTGAAAGAAGCTTTAGAATCTCATAGTTATGAAAACGTGATTAGAGGAAAAGTTTATCTTGAACACGTTCGCGATAGCCTAATTTATAACTATCAAGATGACAAATTAATCGTTGGTGTTGATCTTGACGAAAATATCATTGTCAACACAAATGACGTAATTTTGATTGCCAAAAAAAACTCCATGCCCAAAGTAAAGAATTTGGTGGAGAATTTTACCGGGACAAAACACGAAAAGCACATTTAAAATAAATTTTATATGACTAATTTTTTCAAAGGAATAAATTATCAAAAAAAAATAAAAAGAATTTTTGATATCATAAACAGTCTGTTTCTTCTTATTTTATTTAGCCCGATTTCACTTATTACTGCTTTAGCGATCATAATCGATTCCGATGGACCGATTTTGGCAGATGTGCCGGAGAGAATTGGCGAGAAGGGAAAAAAATTCAAAATGTATAAATTCAGATCAATGATAACCAATGCCCACTTCCTTTTACGAAAGGACCAAAGATTTAAAAAACTCTTTAACGAATACAAAAAAAGTAGTTATAAGCTTAAAAATGATCCTAGGATTACTAAAGTAGGGAAATTTATCAGAAAACATTCTTTTGACGAGATTCCTCAACTGATCAATGTTCTTAAAGGAGAAATGAGCATTGTTGGACCAAGGGCTTATTACCCAGATGAGTTGGAAAATCAATTAGCAGAGTATCCCAAGACGAAAAAATTAGTCAATAAAGTTTTGTCAGTAAAACCAGGCGTCACTGGACTCTGGCAGGTTTCAGGAAGATCCGAAGTAAATTTTGACAAAAGAATTGCCATTGACGCCGATTATGTAAATAATATATCCTTATGGAAAGATTTACAAATTATATTTAAAACACCATTTATTATGGTGAGCGGAAAAGGAGCGATATGAAAAAACAAAAAAAGTTATTTTTACCATTATTAATAGTTTTAATTTTGGGCTATTTTTTTATTGTTGGACCGATTTTGAGGATAACGGTGAAGGCGAAAGCTTTAGTCAGTTCAGCTAAAGAGCTAAAGTCTGTCTTTGCCAAAAATGATATTGCTCTTTTGAAGACTAAAATGGCGGATTTTTCCAATCAATATCAAAATTTTGAAAAAACCGCCAAATCAGCCTATTGGGCTTCTTTTATACCTTATGTTTCCGATTTTAAGAACGGAGTTGAAGCCGGTAGTTATATGGTTAAAGCCGGAGTGGAAACGGTTGTCGCCATTGAACCTTATGCTGATTTAATTGGTTTCAAGAAAGGCGGAGTTTCATTTATAGAGAAATCAGCTGAGGACAGACTTCAGACCGCTGTCCTGACTTTAGATAAATTAGTACAAAAAATTGACCCTATTGCAGCTGATATTGAAATGGCCAATTCAAAGATTGCCAAAATTAACTCAAACCGGTATCCAAAAAAATTAGGAAAAACAGTTGTTAGAGAAAACGTCGCTAATATTAAAGATCAGTTTGAAGGAACCGCCTCTCTGTTTGTTAATGCAAAACCATTGATAAAAAAGTTACCGGAAATTCTGGGCAGTACCGAGGAAAAAACTTACTTAATTCTTTATCAAAACGATAAAGAAAGAAGAGCTACAGGTGGTTTCCTGACTTTTTATGCTGTTTTCAAAATAAAAAAAGGCAAAATGAAAATCGACAGGTCTAATGATATTTATTCTTTGGATGAGACGATTGCTGATCATCCAAAAGCGCCGCGAGAAATTCTTACTTATCATAAAGACGTTAGCGTATTTAATATTCGTGACAGCAATCTGTCTCCGGACTTTGTTGAATCAATCAAACTATTTGAAAGTCTTTACCAAAGAAGTGGGGCTAGAGTCAAATATGATGGCATTATTGCTATGGATTCAGAAATTTTAGTTGATATGTTGACGATTTTTGGCGACACTAAGGTTGATGGCGTAAATTTTTCCGCCAAAGAAGATAAAAGGTGTGATTGCCCACAGGCGATTTACACCCTATTTGACGTTGTTGATAGGCCGGTTAACTATTTCAAAGAAAATAGAAAAGGCATATTAGGTAATTTAATGTACGTTCTTTTTTATAAAGCCATCGGATATTCGCCTTCAAAGTATTGGGGGACTCTAATGCAGACGATGTACAAAAATATGGAAGAAAAACACATTCTTTTATATTTTGTCAACTCAGAATTACAAAAATCAGTGGAACAAATTAACTTTGCTGGTAGGATAAATGATTATAAAGGTGACTATCTGCATATTAATAGTGTCAACTTTGCCGGAGCCAAAGCCAACTTATTTGTCAGTGAAGAAATAGAGTCGGTGACAAAAGGTAAAAACCGAGAAGTAACAGTCAATTTTAGAAATCCTTATCCACACTCTGATTGTAATCTGGAGCGGGGTGGTTTATGTCTTAATGCTACGCTTCGAAACTGGATAAGAATATATGTTCCCAAAGGTTCAACTTTAGATAGTTTCCAAGGTTCGCAGAAAAAAGTCCAGACCTACGACGACTTGGGAAAAACTGTTTTTGAAGGCTATCTTGAGGTACCAACCCAAGGAAAAGCGACTGTCATTATCAAATACAGTTTGCCTTCAGGCGTTTCCCAAGACTCTTTGCTTATCCAAAAACAGCCCGGCGTCACAGGCCAAAAATGGACAGTTAAGATTGACAACAAAAAAGTCTTTGAAGGAATTTTGGAGAAAGATAAAGAGATTAAGGTAAAATAAGAGCATGATGAGGAGTTTTAAAACCGAGGCTCTGGTGTTGAGAAAAAAAAGCCTTTTGCATAAAGATATTTTAATCAGTTTATTTTCAGAAACCGACGGGAAAGTAAATGTTTTCGCCAAAGGAGTAAAAAAACTGACGAGCCGACGCTCACCCCATCTTCAGACTGGTAATTTAATTAACGTTCAACTGCATAAAAAAAACGACCGGATTTACCTGGAAGAGAGCAGCCTTATTTCCGGGTTCTCCGAATTAAAAAAAGACCGAGAAAAAATTAATATCCTCTATCAATTTTTCTTTGTTTTAGAGCGATTACTGCCGGAACATCAAAAAGAAGAAGTTGTTTATAATCTTACTAAATCATTCTTAATCAAACTATCTAAATCAGTATCAAATTACGACATTTTAGCAGTTTATTTTAATAAGTTGCTCAAACTTCTTGGCTATACTAAACAGAGCCATGAAATAATAGAATTAGGAGCGATTATCTCCGAATTAATTAATGAAAAACTACCCTCGTTTAGTATATAATGAAGAAACAACTGTCATTCCGAGCAAAGCGAAGAATCTAGCGAAGCGTCCCGATTAAATCGGGACTAGATCCTTCGGTCTCCCGAGACGTTACGTCGGGATCCCTCAGGATGACAAGGGGTCGTATATGGATAAAATAATTGCACTAGCTAAAAGACGAGGCTTTTTTTATCCTTCGAGCGAAATCTACGGAGGATTGGCCAACACTTGGGATTTTGGCCACTATGGTGTTTTATTGAAGAATAACCTGCGCGATTGGTGGATAAAGAAGGTTGTTGAAGATCGAAATGACATTGTTTTAGTTGATAGTTCGGTCATTTTAAATCCCAAGGTTTGGCAAGCTTCCGGGCACGTGACTGGTTTTAACGACGCTTTAGTTGAATGTAAGCAATGTCATAATCGGACCCGCGCCGATCATCTAATAGAGGATAAGATAAAGAAGAAAGTAGAAGGACTACCGGTTGAAGAACTGTCAAAGATCATTAAAGACAACAAATTAAACTGTCCAAAATGCGGTTCAACAGATTTGACTGATGCCAGGCGTTTTAATCTTCTTTTTGAAACTCATATCGGTATTTTAGAAGAAAACAAATCTTCAGCTTATCTAAGGGGAGAATTAGCCCAAGGAATATTCATGAACTTTAAACAGGTGATCGATTCGATGAGGGTGAAGGTTCCCTTTGGAATTGCTTCTCAAGGAGTTTGCTTCCGAAACGAAATTACATTAGGACAAGGCGTTTTCCGGACTTTACAATTTGATTTAATGGAGTTTGAATATTTTATTCGTAAAGATGATTGGGAAAAAACTTTTGACTTTTGGAAAGAAACAATGTGGAAAATGGCATTAGAGCTAGGATTAACTGAAAATAAGATGCGTTGGCGGGAACACGAAGAGTTTGAACGGTCGCATTACTCAAAAAGGACTATGGACATAGAATATAATTATCCTTTTGGTTGGAAAGAAATGTGGGGATTGGCCTACCGAACTGATTTTGACCTTAAAAATCATATGAAATCTTCTACTGTTGATTTAAACTATCAAGATGCTAAAACCGGAGAAAAGTTTATTCCTCATGTGGTTGAACCCACTTTTGGTTTATCACGGCTTTTGCTTACTTTGATTGTCAACGCTTATCATGAAGAAGAGATTAAAGGAAAAATACGGACGGTTTTAAAAATCAAACCATTCTTGGCTCCTATCAAGGCAGCGATTTTTCCTTTGCAAAAAGACGAAAAGCTAAAAACCATAGCCTATAAAGTTTATGAGAAACTCAAAAAAAAATATTTAGTCGAATTTGATGATTCAGGAAATATCGGCCAAATGTATCGTCGCCAGGATGAAATCGGCACACCTTATTGTGTTACAATTGATTATCAGACGGGAGAAGAAGATACGGTAACAGTAAGAGATAGGGACAGCATGAAACAGGAGAGAGTTAGCATAGGGAAGTTAGAAGAATATATTAAGGAAAAATTAAAAGTTTAAAACTGATGACGGAGAGGGAAAATATGAAATCCGAATATAAAAAATATTTTATGATTGGGGGGTTGATTGTTTTGTTGTTAATTGTTGGTTATTGGCTCTTTTCCAGAACCAAATCAAGTCAACAGAAGACAAATAATGTTGAACCGACCGAAGAGGTTTTACCGACTGTCGATAGTTCTGTCAAAGTAAATTTAAGTTCGTTGATGGGAGCAAAAGAGGTGCTGCTTTCAATCAAAAACATACCCACAGGAACAACCAATATTGAATATGTCTTGTCTTATGAAACTGTTGAAGGCGGATTACAAGGAGTTAATAGTACAGCTGAAATAAAAGGTAGCGATTTTGAGAAGAAGATCACCTTAGGGACTTGTTCTTCTGGTACCTGTGTTTATCATAATGTTAAAGGAAAAATAAAAGTAGAGCTTATTTTTAAAGGGGATTATGGTGACAAGTTATTCGTAAAAGAATACGAATTATAAAATATTTAATATTTCTAGAGGAGGTGCATTAGCACACTATGCCTATCATAAAATCAGCCAAGAAAAAAATGAGAAAAGACAAGAAAAAAACGTTGAAAAATCTTGTTTACATCAAAGCCTATAAAGAAACATTAAAAAAGCTTAAAAAGGGCGGTAAAAATACCAAAGAACTAATTAGTCGTTTTTATTCACAGGTAGATAAAGCGGTTAAGAGTAGAATAATTCATAAAAACAAAGGCAGTAGATTAAAATCGAAAATTAGAAAATTGAAAAATTCTAAATGAAATACAAGATCAATCTTTTACCGCAAAAAGAAACAACGGTCGGTGAAAAGATGATGTTTTTTTTACTGAATTATTTAAGGTACATAATTGTTATTACCCAATTGGTGGTGATTGGAGTTTTTTTTTACCGATTTCAGATAGACCAAAGAATTATTGACCTGAAAGAATCAGTCATGCAAAAAAAAGAGATTATTGAAATTGTTTTTCCTCTTCTTCAAGAGGCTGAAAATATTGACAAAAAGGGCGGAGAAATTAATACGGTAATTAAAAAACAGCAGAACTTTGACGCGATGATAAAATATCTTCTATCAGTTTTTCCAGAAACAGTTACTTTAATAAATCTCGAGTCGTCTGAAGATACTTTGAAAATTAACGGTAATGCTACGGATGCTCGACAGTTCCAAGCCTTTTTTGCTCTTTTGAAAAAAGAAAACCATTTTTCCAGCATTGAACTTAAGAGTATTAAAAAAACAGAAACAGGTTATAGTTTCATTATGTCGTTAAACAAATTTAGAGGATCTTAAATTATGAATCTGACGTCCATTTCAAAATCAATTTTTAACAAAAAAACAACTGACTATACTTTTTTGGTTCTATTCCTTTTTATTTTTTCTGTGTTTATAATCTTTGCCATTAATCCGTCTTTAAAGACGGCATTTTCTTTAAAAAAAGAAGAGAAAGACTTAACAAAAATCGATTCTTTATACGAAAAAAAAATTATGGATATCTCGTTAATCCAGTCCCAAATCGAAGACAATCGGGAAAATCTTTTTCTTTTTAATGAGGCCATCTCAAAATATCCTGAAGTTAATAAAATGTTTAATGATGTTAAGACAATTGCTGATAAAAATCTATTGGCGATAAAAAAAGCCAGTATTGCCGACGTCAATCTCACCCAGAGCAAAAAAAAGATAGATAAGGTGCGGTTGATTATTGAGGGAAAGACAGACTTTGATAATCTTTTAGCGTTTATTAACGACTTATTTGAACAACGTAGACTAAAAGTCGTCAATAATTTAGTAGTCAATCAAGATAGAGAAAGCACTGCCTCCGGACAGTTGGATGTAATCTTGACCATTGATGGTTTTTATCTATGAACAAAAAAGAAGTACTATTTTTGTCTATTGGCATTTTCCTGACGGTGACCGCTTGGCTTATTGCCGATGTTTATCACGCGGCAACCGAAGAAAAAATTAAAACTAAGATTAACATTCCTACTCTAAACAATTATAAAATAAACACAGAGCTTTTGGAGACATTAAAAAATAAACAAAAATAAAAATGATCTATTCGAATCTTTTTACAGGGGAAAGCAATAAAAAAATTCCTACTTTGTTAGGGATCTCTTTAATTGTTTTTATTGTGGTTTTCTTTTTTGGTCTGATGAACAAATCAGCCCTGCCTTCAAGAGCAAGTAAGATCAATATCAAAAGAACAGAAGTGACCAATCTTAGCCCAATCCAAGTCACTATCTATTGGCAGACCGATTCCAAGGAAACCGGCTGGATTGTCTACGGAGAAAAAAAAGACGAACTGACTGGAATTGTCTTTGACGACAGGGATGTCAGTGAAAAAAAAGGCGTTTATCAGAATCACTATGTCACTATTCGTAATTTAAAACCAGGGAACCATTATTACTATGCGGTGATATCGCGGAATCAAAAAATAATCAAGCCCGATGGCAGTTTTTTTGAGTTTGCAACGCCTAAAAATTCTTCGGCGAAAACCAAGATCGACCCGGCCACAGGCAAAGTATTGGAAGCTAATTTAAATCCACTTATCAATGTGATTGTTTTGCTTTACGTTGACGAAAATACTGTTCCTTTATCGACAGTTACAAAAGATTCAGGCGAATGGCTCATACCTTTAAACTCCTTTTACGATAAATCAACTTTAGATGAAAAGAGCTTTTCCGGAGGAGAAAGAGCGAGAGTGGAAATTATAAGCGAAAACAGCGGAATATCAACAATCACTAGTAAATTAAGCGATCTGGCTCTAAATGCCGAAACGGTTATCATCGGAAAAAATTATAATTTTATCGAAACAAACGATGTCTTGTCAGCTTCGACTGGCTTTAAAAACAGTAGTGACATCGATGTAGATATAATTTATCCTCAAGAAAGATCTCTAATACCTGGAAGAAAACCATTGATAAAAGGGATATCATTACCTGGAATAGAGATTCTCATCACTATTAATTCTCCAAAAACCTATTCTGCCAAAATTACCAGCGATAAGAACGGCAATTGGAGCTATCTCATTCCTGACGATCTAAATTTAGGACAGCATACGATTACGATTAAAACTAAGGATAGACAGGGAAAAGAAATCATTATCTCGAGAAACTTTACCATCGTTGCCAATGAAGGGCCGGAAGGAAAGGTTTTGGGAACAGCTAGCGGAGAACCAACGATTACTTCAAATCCTTCGTCGAGTCCGACTGTTTACGTTTATCCGACGCTGACACCGACGGCGGCACCTCCCGTTTCGGGATTTTTTAATCTGTCGCCCATTATTGGAGGTTTGTCCTTAATAATTTTAGGAGGAGGGATTCTCCTTGTTTTCTGATAATAGTTTTTAATAGAATAATATTATGAATGTTTTTTCAATACTGTCTTATATTAACAAGATAAGTTTATTCGTTTTCTTTATTACGGCTGGATTTTTATTTTATCAAGTCTATCTTTTTCGGAAAGAATCATCGTCAGAACGAAACAAACCAAATATTCCTGATTTTAACAAAAATATTAAGATTGACGTACTGAACTATACTAAGTTACCGATGTCTTTGACTAATACCTCTGTTCCTATAAAAAAAGAAAACAAGACTTTATTAATAAGTGTTTCTGCTTTGGCGTTTTTGACGCTAGTTTTATTCTTTATTATTAGTATGCGGTCGTTTTCGCAGCCTTCACCAGATAACATTACTGTTAATATTACCAAGCCGACCAATAAACCGACCAGTTCGCCAACGCCGGTCGATGAAATAAATCTATCTCCTACAGTTAAACCAACAACGACTTTAACTCCAAGTCCAACACCAACGATATTATCCAAAGCATCGCCTTCTCCAACAGAAGTAATTTTAGCCGTTATCAGTCCTTCATCAGAGCCGGAAGTAACATCGTCATCAGTTACGGTTTCTCCTACGAAAATAACCAGCTTACCGACGACAGGAATAATTGATAGAGGATTAGTGATTTTTGCCGTGGCTTCGCTTTTAATCCTGTTTTCCTTTGTCTTTTAACCTTTCACAGTTCTGTTGGGATTTTAGATAGCAGCTTATGTATTGGCGTATAAGAGAATAGTCGTTTTGATTAGGAATCAATACCCAGAGACCGTTGTAGTCGTTGGATGATAAGGAAGGGTTGGTAAAAAAGTCTTCGTTTAAGGTAATCTTATCTTGTTTAAAGTTTCCCTTAAAAACAACATTTTTAGCAATAATGGCGGCTTGTTGATTGGTGATATCGCGTTTCACTAATTTATCGATAATGCCATATAACTGTTGATAAGTTTTTAAGTTTAATTTTTTAACCAAACCTAAAAGTTTATTTTTAGCCGCTTCAATTATTTTTTGCTGGCGATTTTCGCGGGCAAAGTCAGTTCCTTCTTTGCCTTCGGCATTACGGGATCGGACGAACTTCAAAGCAGTTTCTCCACTCATGTGAGCTTTTCCTTTGCTAAAAGAAATCGTTTCGTAACGGCAGGCGTAGGTTTTATCGTCGCCACAATCATCATTTTCACGGCCTACAATTGGGAATTTTTTATCTATAAAAGAATTGTCCACTTCAACATCGACACCGCCTACAAAGTCGACCAATTCTTTGAATTGATTAAAGTCGATTACAGCTGAATATTGAATAGGCAAGCCAACAATTGCTTCGATTTCCGCCTTAGACAAAATAAACCCGCCGCCTCCGGGTTTTTTTGCCTCGCCATAAGCATAGGCAGAATTAATTTTGTCATTCAGAGTTTCGCTCCAGATGTCGCGTGGGATAGAGATAGTAATTAATTTGTTTATTTTGAAGTTATAATTGGCAACGACGATGGAATCAGAAAGATTTGGTCCGTCGTGGTTACCACCAGCAATACCCAAAAGAAGAATGTTGACTTGATCATCATAAATCTTAAGCGAATCTTTTGAAAAAAGAGCTTTAATAATGGAGATTTTTAAAGTTTTGTTGATAAAAACTAGGTAAGGACGAATAATAAGAATAAAGATTAACAAAACTAAGGCACAGGCAATAATAATTTTCAATTTCATAAGATTTAATTTTCAAATATAATTATACTTTATGTCGACTGATATTCTTGTCCATTTAAATACCCAGCAAAAAGAGGCGGTGTTTTATCGTCAAGGCAGTTCGATCATTTTGGCAGGAGCTGGTAGTGGCAAAACCCGAGTACTTGTTGCCAAGGTGATTAACTTAATAAAGAACCACCGGGCCAATCCCAAATCAATTCTAATGATTACATTTACTAATAAAGCCGCCAGTGAAATGAAGGCGAGAATCGGTCTCAGTTATTCATTAGGATATGTCGGTACTTTTCACTCTTTTTGCGCCAGAGTGCTTCGCATCGATGGCCAGTTTTCCGGGTTAAAAAAAAACTTTCTTATTTATGACGAAGAAGACCAGATTGCTTTAATTAAGTCAGTTTTAAAAAAAACCCAGTTGAATAAAAAATACACGCCGTCTTATTTTTTAAATAGAATCTCATCGGCAAAGAATCAATTGATAGGTCCGGAAAAATATCTGGAAGTTTTTTCCGATCATGCTTCAGCCGATACGGCAACAGTGTATCAAGGTTACCAGAAAGAGCTAAAAGAAAATAATGCCTTGGATTTTGACGACTTAATTAATATGACAATAAAATTGTTTACCAAAAATAAGCAAATATTAGATAAATATCAGGAAAAATACCGCCATATCTTGGTCGATGAATTTCAAGATACCAATTATGTTCAATATCTTCTTACTAAACTATTAGGAGAGAAATATAAAAACATTACTGTCGTTGGTGATTTTTCCCAAAGCATTTATTCCTGGCGGGGAGCAGAGATAAAAAACCTGGAAAAATTTAAGAAAGATTTTCCCAAGACAAAAGTTTTTTATCTGGAGAAAAATTACCGATCTAGCCAGACGATTCTTGATTTTGCTTACCAGGTAATTTCGAAAAACCAGACTCACCCGATTCTTTCTCTTTATACCGACAAAAAAGGCGGCGAAGAAGTGACTTTTTATGAAGCAGTGACCGAGGAAGACGAAGGGATTTATATTGCCAATTCAATCAACGATTTGAAAAAAAAATACCGTCTAGACGAAATGGCGGTTCTTTACAGGATTAATGCCCAGTCGCGGGCGATCGAGGAAGTCTTTTTGCACTTTGGTATTCATTATGTTTTAATCGGAGGAACGAGGTTTTATGAAAGAAAAGAGATTAAAGACATCTTGAGTTATTTGCGGTTGTTGATTAATCCGGTTGACAGGTTATCAAAGGAAAGAATTATTAAACTAGGCAAAAGTCGGTGGGAAAAGTTTAAGAAATATTATGAGGAAAATAAAGAGTCGGTTGTCAATAAAAATACCGATAAAATGATTGAGGAAATTTTTCAGGTGACTGATTATCTAAAAATGTATGATCCAGAACAAGAAGAGGATTATTCCTGCTTGGAAAATATCAAAGAATTGAAGTCGGTGGCGATTGCTTTTCCATCTCTCGGCGAGTTTTTGGAGCAGGTAGCACTCGTTGAGTCGGAATATTTTGAAGGAGAAAAAAATTCTAATAATAAAAACGGTGTCAGACTAATGACTTTACATCAAGCTAAGGGATTGGAGTTCCCGATTGTTTTTGTCGTTGGCGTCGAAGATGGGATACTGCCTCATTCGCGGTCGATTGATGATATCTATTCTTTAGAAGAAGAACGAAGGCTATTTTATGTTGGAATAACCAGAGCAAAAGAAAGACTTTATATTACATATACTCGTCAGCGTTTTATTTTCGGTCAGCGTAACTATTCTGTCAAGTCAAGATTTTTAGAGGAATGAAGGTTTGTGTTGCTTCTCTTGATAGGTGTAAATTTACTTTTTGTTCTTAAATTAATTTCCAAATAACCATTGCCAAAAAGTTCTCTTTTTTATCACTGATTTTTGGATTTTTTTTGTCCTTGATACAATTTTTGTTAGTTGAGGTGTAAGCATAGCCGTTGGTGAAAGAGTGATTGTTGGGATTGGTGTCTTAGTTGGAATCGGCGTCCAAGTTGGCCAAGGAATTGGAGTATTGATTGGTGGATTATAAACAGGTGCTGATTCTTGAATTCCTTGAACAGTCCCTCCATTATGACAATGTCTTTCATTCCAAGGAACTCCCCAAGAATCGCAATTAGTTCTACAATAATGACATCCGTCTGCCGCGGTTCTTCCAGGATGAGCGAAAACAGAATTACTAAAAATAAGCGGAACTGTAAGAATTAAAAGGAAAAATAATTTCCTCATGGAGCAATTATACTACTCTTGTAGTTTATAGTCTACAAAAGATAGCTAATAATGGGTTTATTTATTGTCGTTTATAAACAACAAATTATAATTATTTTTCTTTTTATTTTTTAATTTTACAAAATTGCTATAATTGATTCAGAATTGATCTTCCTAAACTCAATAAAAGTTGAGCATGGGAAAAACGGTCATAAATCGAAAGGTTTATGGATTTTTTCGAACCGAAAAGATATTGTCAAGTTTTATAAGTAAATGCTTTGAATTAGTAAAATCAATTTCTGGTGTTTTCCTTGTTAGAATTTATTTTTAGGACACGAGGCAAAAGAACAAGAAGGAGCTACTCTGCCAACATATGAACCATCTGGGCATCTTTTGACATCCATAGTACATCTGACATTATTTTTATTTGAGGGTTTTTTAAACCATAGTGTAGGAATTGCAGGAGAAATTTTATCTAAATTTTTAGGAATTTTATTTGATACACCTTTTTTGAAATAGAAAGTTATTGATAGAATAATTATTGCAAGTCCAAGAATAACTAAAAAAGCAAGTTTTATGTTAATTTTCATACTTCAATGTAATCACTTGATGTTAATTACATACTACTACAATATACTATATAAGCAATTGATTGATTTTTAAAAAGTTGGAGAGTATAATAATGAAATCTTGTTTTATAAGATTACAACAATGAAGATTAAAAAGAAAGTTCTTCAAAAAATAATTTCTGTTTTTGCCAGTGTTCTTCTCTTAGTAAATTCTTTCACACCTTATTTGTTAATCACCCCGGCTTTCAGTCAAGTAAGGGCTCAGACGGAAACTGTTTCTCCGACTCAAGAGCCAACTGCAACGTCAACAGAAGCCAATACCCCTACACCAACCAGCGAAGTTACACCAACAGTTGAAGTGCCCACTCCAACCCCAACAGTTGAAGTCACGCCAACTGTTGAGGTGACACCGACTCCTACAGTAACTCCAGAACTTACGGCTACTCCTACTCCAACGGCTACACCATCGGCAACACTCGTAGTTTCCCCACAGTCCAGCACGGAATCTGCAGGTATGAACCAAGACAAGATTCCGCTTAGAAAAGCTGGAAATTTATTAAAAGAAATAAAAAAACAATCAAAAAAAAATTATGTTGAAGGAGAAGTGATCGTTAAGTTTAAACAAAGCAAGCTAGACGTTAAAAGTCTCTTTGGTAAAGCACAGGCATTTGTATTTGAGAAA
>PFOE01000001.1 GCA_002792355.1 Candidatus Roizmanbacteria bacterium CG_4_10_14_0_2_um_filter_36_35
AGAGATAGAAAAACTAAGAAAATTTTATAGAGAAAATCCAGAAGAAAGTGATTATGAACGTGATCGCCAAGAATCTTTTCAAAGATTTACAGAAAATCAAAAAAAATTTCTCCATAATTTCTACAGTCCGGAAAAATTCAAAAAGTATATTGAGGATCAATTTACAAAATATTCTGATGCTGATAAACAGAAAGAGATAAGAGATAAAGTTTTGGATTCTTTCAAAAACCTCAATCGTCAGCCGCCGGTTGAAGAAGAATTGAATAGATTAATAAATCAGAGCATAAAAATTGAGGTTTCCCAGGGAATTGCTAATGACTTAAGCGATACTATTAATCAGCTTTATCTTCAACTGCAGCTTGAGCGACCGCAGAAGTTTTTTGAAGAGATAGAAAGAGAAGACTTTCTCCACGGTATTGAAATGATTAGAAACAAGATAAGTATGATTTTAAGAAATTTACAGACTAATTTAGATACATTAGAAAGAGACAAAGATACAAAAAACGCTTATTCTTTGAAATTAGTGAGTAAAGCGGAAGAACCGTATACAACCATGGAAAGGAATAAGGACGGTAAAATGCAACCTTATCTTCGCGTCAGGCCGTTGCCTTTTTTCAAAGAGGTTAGTTTAAGTAAATATGTACAGAGTTTGACGCTTAATTTTAATCATTGGCGTCACCGAGGAGAGTACCTACACAATGGAAGAGCGATTTTTAGCCAACCTGGAGGGAAAGAAGGATTTTATGCGACTCTGGCTAACTATGCGGAGAAGTTAAGTGGCACTGATGTTGATGAAATTATGATGCTTCCTGATGGCAATGTTGTCTACCAGGCCTTTATTCTTTACGAAAAATTTCAAGATGAAGAGTTTGCCCACCAGGATTGGCGTCACCGGACCAATCAATTCACCAACCAACTTGAAAGTATCAATACTCAAGTTGAAAATCAAATTATTGAACAATTAAGACTGCTATACCCCGATATTCCCGAAATCAGGATAAGAAACGCGGTTAATGTAGCAGTCGGAATGTCACGAGCAATGTTTTTGACGGAACCGGAAAAATCCGCTTATGCTGATCCGACCGATGTTGAAGGCAAAGGTCACCCAGCCTCATATAGCACCAACGATGCCATGTCTTTAAATGTTTTTAACCCTTTACATACGATTATGCGCTGGGGAGGAGAGCACCACTGGAATTTAATGTATTTTATGCCGATTGAGGGAAATAAAGGTGCCTGGGACCATAACAAGCTCTGGAAGAACATGGAGCTTTACTACAACTCATTTATGAAAGGCCGGAGAGAGCTGGGAGACTTAGGACAAAAAAAACTGTTTGTCGATGAGATAATTGATTTTTCTAATGTTGGCGGCCCGTCAAAAAGGCGCGGCTGGCGGATGCTCCAGACTCTTGAAGGTCACTTTCTTTATGATTCAGATGGGACGATCAACTACCCGGAGACTTTTAAAGCGATGGACTTAATTGGTTATGAAGCAGTTTATGACTTCTTTGTTAATCAAACGGAGAGAGACAAAGATTTTTTATCAACTCCTTCAGCAGAAAGAAACAACTGGTTTAAATATATATATGAAAAATATTTCGTTCCTTTGGGAGAGAATATTAGTTTTGAACAGTATATGAGCGATTTGGGGAAACTCAGCGAGCAAGAAGCCCTAAGACAGTTTAAGGAAGAAAGTCCAGCTATTAACAATTGGAATGAGTTTGTCGAACTGACGACCTCGAAAATGTTTATGGAGAGGGCTTTAACCCACGAAGTCGCCGTCAGGTTTCCAACAAAGTTTTTAAGGATGGATCGTGACCGTTTTCATAAAGATGGCATTAGTAACTGGAGAAGAGTGTTTGAGTTGGTTCAACGTGAGACAGGCTGGGATCGAGATCATTTTAATAGCGTGATGAAAGATTTGGTAACCGCAGAAATGCTTCTTCGCAATGACATTAGCGGTAAAATAAAGGACGGCTTGACTCTTGATAAAACTCTGGGTTTGCATAACTTTGAGGATTTCCAGTATGTATTAAACAAAGAAACAATTAAAGAATTGTTGTCTAAGCATAGGATTGATGAAAAAAAAATCAATGAAGCACTTCTGGTTTATGAAAAGATTAAAGATAATTTTTTGAAAAACAGTTTTTTGGACGGTGATGCAATAAATCAAAGAAGAGAATACACTTTTACCTATGGTTTGGAGGACACCGACTTTACTTTAATGTCCTACCGGGCGGCCGGTCCAAGGATTATTCCCCGGGCGATCGGTGACGTCGGCATCATGGAAAAAGAAGTGATGCCTTGGATTGATAAGATGCCCCATATACTTAATGATCTGGCGATTAACGGCAAGCATGATTTTTCACCGATTATTGAGTATTTAAGAAAGGCTCAAGAAGCTTATAATGCGGTTCACGGTACCGGTGGCGATCTTGATCAAATGTACGGTTTTGCTTACAAAATCGCCGGTGCAGTCATCAACTACTTTAAAAAAGACACGATGGCTAAGCCTTTGTTTGGGCTTTTTAGAATGGGCAAAACAAACTCGATCGCGGCTAAGTATGCTGGTCGATCAACGGCTGTCTGGGAGTGGGACTCGAGGGATATCGACCGATTTTGCGTTGCTTTGGAGTCATACCATCTTCTGCCGAAGCAACCTTATGACCTTGCCAGTCCGCCGTCTCCTAATAAATTTCACAATGTTTTTATCAAACTACCTTTTTTTAAGCACCCGGTCAAAACTCCTTTTAAGAAAAGAAATGTTGACTTCAAATACAGCGCCGGCAAG
>PFOE01000067.1 GCA_002792355.1 Candidatus Roizmanbacteria bacterium CG_4_10_14_0_2_um_filter_36_35
ATAGACAACCTCGGGGGTGTGGCGGGTTGAATAGACAATCTAACTAATTGTTCCATTTAAAAAGATATTTTGTTAATATTCGTGTCTTGCTGTGTTTGGTTTCGTTTTCAACAAACATTTTGTACTTTCTCCGATTACCTAAGAAATATCCAAGACCTAAAATATATTCAGTATTAACAATACCAATCGTTTCGGAAAAATATTCATGAGCAGAAGAAAGAGGATAAGACCAAATATCATTAACCGTGTTTATTAACCCGCCAACATAAGGATTTAGATGAATATATCTTGAGACATGTATAAGATGCTCTTCATCCATAATTGGCTTTGAGCGAAATCGAGGCAAAAAAATTGGTCCTTTTCTTTCGTTTTGGATATTACAGAATCTTGTAAATCCATTTAATACATCTCCTACAAATTTTGATATTCCCCCTTCTTGTTTTTGTTTTAAAAGCAGATGAAAGTGATTAGACATAAGGCAAAAGGCTAGAATCTCGACTTTATGCTTAGCCGATTGTCTTAAATGTTTAAAGTATTGTTCTTTTAGATCCAACTCTAATCGCAGTGTTTCAGAATAACTCATTTTAATATCAGAATACTGGTAATAGTTAATTAGATTAATAAAATAATCAGAAGAAATTTCGATTTCAAAAGGTTTTAAATCATCTAACGTTTTGTTATAAATATGGTAGTAGTAGTTATTAACAAAAATAGATCTTAACGGCATATAAAATAATGGAAAACATAAATTAATACTTACAAACAACGATTAAATTGTCAGACAAAGCTAACAAACCCCCGAGGTTATTTGCGATATTAATCACGAAGATACTTTAATAAATAGAAAACTATTTGTCTACGGTTTATAAGCAACAAAATATATTGTTTAGGTTATTTGAATAAGATATTATCTTCGATATACTAACAAGAAATGTGTCAATGAAGAGGTGAAGAAATTCAAAATTTGATTTAATCTTTTTCTTTTGCCACAATTTAATCATGAAGATTCCAAATTATTTTCAAAAAAAAGTTATTCCGGAGGGATTTTTAGCAAACCTTATTATTTTAGAGTAGGAAAAAAGTTTAAAGCTGTTTTAATGTCTTTTAGCTTGTTGTCTTGCTAATGCTTCTTGAACTGCAACGATTTTTGCGTCTGGTCCAAACTTTTCAATCATTCTTGGAGCTGTTTAAATGTAAAAAAAGTTGCGTTGGGAGCATATAAACCTTCAATAACAGCATCTTTTTGAACTCTGTTTAAACCAACCACTCGACCTTGACCATCCCTTAACTTATCCATGATTTAATAATTATACTGAATTTTTATTTCCACACCCCAACTCTTTTCTCCCTTGCTTCTTTTTCAGCAGATGAAAACTTAATCTAAATTCAATTTACCTTTTTTTTACCCATGTCAAAAAACTCTTTAGTCAAATAACTATCGGTCCATTCCATCTCATCATTTGGATGACGCCAACCAATATCCTTCTCCCAGATTAATCTTTGATCACACAAAGTACAAAAACCATAACGTCCATATTCGTCAGATAAAACAGTCACTAAAACATACTCACCTTTTTCATTTAGATAATAATACTTACGAAGACCAATAGATAATTCATAAGTTAATAGATGCCCTGTCCAACTCAACATCTTATCTCTTGTTGATATTAAAAAACGTTTATCATTCCAGATGGCTTTGGTCAGAGAATCAGGAGGAACCGGATCATTAAACGGATAAATAAAAAGATATTTTCTTATTAAAAAAGTATCCATCTCATATTTATTCATGTTAAAAGAAAGGATACTGTAAACAAAATCAGCTAATTTTTTATTTTTAATTTTAATAACAAACTCATCCCTATTTTTCTTTTTCAAGTGGACGATTTTATATTTCTTTTGACTAAAATCAAGACAAGTAAACAAAATATCATCGCCATATTTAAAACCAACTTTTTTATACCAAAGAGCTAACCCTTGATAAGCGGAAAAAGATCTTTTAGTGGCAGCTTTACTCCTTTTTAGAAAATATTGATTATTTAAATCATCAATTAAAGTGATGTCTTCCCAGTAATCACGCGCAGCAGTCAAAAATAAATGAAGATCTTCTTCTGCCGAAAGTACTCTTTTTTTTATTTCTTTTTCTTGGGGAGTATAACGAAAAGTTTTTCCCGGGTAAATTCTTTCAACCGTATCGTATGTTTGAGGACCAACTCGGACAACGGTCGTATCATATGTTGTTATGGTTTGGCGGATTTTATCTTTTGGAATTCCGGTAAGCTTTACCAACTCATCAACCGTTAATGCCTTCTTTTTTTCTTCAATAAGTTTTTTGATTATTTGTCTTCGGCTGGGAGGTTGAATGTTTTGAGACATGAAGATATTTTACCAGTTTATTTCTTAAAATCTAAATAAAGTCTTTCTTTTAAAGTTTAAGATTTTACCTTTTCCACACCCCAATTCTTTTCTCCCTTGCCTCTTTTTCAGCAGAAAGCAGTTCATCCTGATATTTTTACTATTTTTTGATAAAATTAAGGCTAATGAATAAACCAGACCTCTCAATTATTATAGTTTCTTATAACACGTTACGGATTACTCTAAACTGTATAAATTCAATCATTAAATCAATAAAAAATATTGTATGTGAAATTATTATCATTGACAATGCTTCAAAAGATAAGACAATCGA
>PFOE01000053.1 GCA_002792355.1 Candidatus Roizmanbacteria bacterium CG_4_10_14_0_2_um_filter_36_35
TCCTAATAGTTCTCGACAAACCATGTTCTCGACAAGCTCGAACAGTAATTATTCTTCGAGCGAAGTCGAGAAGAATAGTATTCAAGCATTGATCTTCGATTCATATTATGATTCTCACCGAGGGGTGATTGCTTTTGTCAGGATTTTTGACGGAGAGTTAAAAAAAGGAGACAGAGTCCAGTTAGCTAATTCTGGAGTTGAGTTCACGATCATGGAAGTTGGTTATTTTAACCCCGATTTAATCCCTAATAAAAGATTAAATCAAGGAGAGATCGGTTATGTTGTCACCAATTTAAAAGACATCCATCAAGTAGCGGTGGGAGATACAATTGTTGATGTCAAGAATATGGGTAAGCCGTTGGCTGGTTATAAAAAGGTTAAGCCGATGGTATTTGCGTCAATATTTTCGACGCAGACTTCAGACTATCTTAATCTAAAAAAAGCTTTAGAAAAATTATATTTGAATGATTCGGCTTTAGACTTTTCCTCGATTAACAGCCAGGCACTGGGTGCCGGTTTTCGGGTGGGTTTTTTGGGACTTTTACATGCCGATGTTGTCCGGGAAAGATTGGAGCGGGAGTTTAATCTTAATTTAGTATTGATGCCTCCCAAAGTTGATTACCGAGAGTTAAGTAAATCAGGAATAGTTGAAGAACCCTGGGTTAAAGTGACAATTTTGACACCTAATAAATATTTAGGCAATTTGATGCAGCTTTTGCAAAATTATCGATCCAGATTTATTACTATGGACAATAAAAATCAAATCATTTTGATTTACGAAATGCCTTTAAGCGAGATGATTTCTGATTTTTTTGACAACCTAAAAAGCGTTTCTTCGGGATTTGCTTCTTTAGACTGGCAGTTTTTAGACTATCGTCAAGTTAAAGCGGATCGATTAATTATTTTATTAAATCATGAACCGGTTGAAGAGTTTTCGGAAATGGTGGTGGAGCAAAGAGCGTACGAAAAAGCTAATTTTTTAACTTCTCAATTAAAAGATCTTATCCCGCGTCAGCAATATGAAGTCAAGATTCAAGCTCAGTATAAAGGAAAGATTATTGCCTCGACAAGAATCGCACCTTTCCGCAAAGACGTTTTGATTAAAAGCGGTAAGGTGATTGGTACCGGCGACGTCGGCCGCAAGCGCAAACTACTGGAAAAGCAAAAAGAAGGAAAAAAGAAGATGAAGATGGTTGGGAAAGTGGAAATTCCAAAAGAAGCATTTTTTAAGTTATTTAAGAGATAAGCCGCCATTTTATATTCTTATCTTTCTTCATAAACGTATACTGTCTTTTGGCGTATTGGACTTCAGCAGTAATCCATTTTTCAATTGCTTGTTTTTTTGTTGTATTTCCTTCCAAATAATCAATAATTTGTTGATAGCCAATTGTTTTTAGGCCAGGGTCGGTTTTTTGGTAACCTTTTTTGAGAAGTAATTCGACTTCTTTGATTGCTCCTTGTTTGAGACGCTTCTCTACTCTGGTTTTTATGGCTTCGCGAAGTTTTTCTTTATTTTTGTAGCGAAGACCAATCATTAAAAAAACGGGGCCTGTCTCGGGTTCATTCCCGTCGGTGCTCGCTTCGAACAATACCTCTCGACTGCGCGCCTGCCTGCCGGCAGGCAGGCCGTCCGGGACCCCTTTCCCCTCGACACCCGTTTTTTTAGCAGCCTTTTCTATTTCAATTTTTCTTATTAACCTTCTTGGATTATTTCGGTCGCTATTGTTCATTTGATTAAACGATTTAACATTAAGTTTTTTAAGAATATTATGTAATTTTTCTACTGTTTTATTATTTAGTTTTTCGCGGAGGCGAAAATTTGGAGGCACTTTGGTGTCAAATCCATAAAGCAGGTGTTTTAAATAAAAGTAACTGCCGCCGACTAAAATGGGTGTTTTCCTTCTTTTTTTGACATCTTTAATTATATTTTGAACGGCTTTGACATAGTCAAAAGAGGAAAAATACTTGTAGGGTTTGATAAAGTCATATAACCAAACAGATCCCTCGACTCCGCTCCGCTCCGCTCGGGATGACACGCGGGGCGAAAGATCTTTACCTGTGATAATATCTAAATATTTATAGATTTGCCGAGAATCACAGTTAATTAATTCTCCGTTATATTTTTTAGCGTATTCTAAAGCCAGTTTAGTTTTTCCGGTGGCAGTTTGGCCAGTAATGATGATCATTTTTGAAGTTTAGCAGCATCGACAAGGTTCTTATATAAATAAATGACGTCGATTGGTCCTATTCCTCCTGGTGTTGGTGTATAGTATGAGGCAATCTCTTTTATTTCTTTTTCTTCATAGTCGCCTTTCAATTTACCCTGCTCTTTTCTTAATCCCACATTAATAAGGATGACGCCTGGTTTTAGCATAGAAGGGGTTATAATTTTTTTCCCGACAGCTGTGATAATAATATCGGCGGACTTTAGATATTCTTCCGGGTTGACAGTCTGAGAATTGATGCTGATGTAATTTATTTTGACGTCTTGGAGGACTTGACCAATTGGCTTGCCGCCAGTGATACCGCGGCCGACTAAGACAACTTTTTTATTCTTAAAAATTTTTTTGAAAAAATGACGATCTTTATCAAGATTAACCAAAAGACGCTTGTCGATTTTTTTCCCGGAAAAAATAAATTTTATTATCGTTAAAACCGAAAGTCCTATCGGCGGATAAAAAATAAATTTTTTTCGGTGGCCTTCGATTTCTTTATATTGAGGAATATAATTATAGATGCTGTTGGTTGACAGCTGAGCTGGAAGCGGTTGTTGAATGATAATCCCAGAAACTTCAGGATTATTAACTTCGTCCTTAATTTTATTGGCAAAAATGATGAAGTTAGGAGTAGTTTTTAGATGAATCAGCTTATATCTTATACCCAATTTTTTAGCGATTTTTGACTTAATTTTTACGAAGCTGATTTGATCAGGAGAGTCGCCGATTAAAAATACCGTTAAAAGTGGTTTTTTTTTCTTTAGTTTAATAACCTCTTTTTTTACTTCTCTTCCTAAAAATGAAGCAATCTTCTTGCCGTCGATTATCATATCTTATTTTATCATATCGGGGTGGCGCTGACAATCTGATCTGTTTTTTGAGAAAATCTCATCAAGATAACGCCTTTTGCCGTGCGAGAACGCGAAGGAATAGCTGATAAGGAAATCTTAACTACCTGTCCATGGGCCGAAGTAATAATCAACGTTGTGTTTTCGGTTTCCACAATTTTGGCAAAAGCAATGTGGCCGAATTTTTGGTCGATAGAGGTAATTTTGACTCCTTTGCCGCCCCGGTGTTGGCCTTTAAAATTAGAAAGCCTAGTTTTTTTACCGACGCCACGGTCGCCGATTACCAGAATATTTTTCTTAAATTCGCTATCGTTAAAGACGTCGGCGGAAATAACTTGATTTTCGGCTTCGGAAAGTTCCATTCCTTTGACGCCAATACTAGCTCTTCCAGTTGGCCTAATCTCTTTTTCCTTAAAGACGATGGCTTTTCCGTTCTTTGAAACTAGGATGACATTTTTTTTACCATCTGTTAGTTTGACCCAAAGCAACTCGTCTCCTTTTTCGAGCCTGATGGCGATGATCCCGTTGGTTCGGATATTAGCATAGTTTTTGAAAGGTGTTTTTTTGACGGTTCCTAATTTAGTCGACATGACAACAAACATATGCTCGGCTTTTTCCAAAACCGTTGTGTCATAAGAAAGGATCGAGGTGATTTTTTCTTCAGGTCGAAGAGCGACTAAGTTAATGACAGCTTTTCCTTTTGATATTCTTGATCCGACAGGTACATCCCAGACCCGATTTTGAAAGACTCTGCCTTGATTGGTGAAAAAAAGCATATAATCATGGGTCATTGCCGTTGTGATGTAGTAAACATTATCGCTGTCTTTTGTTTCCATGCCGGCGACGCCTTTGCCTCCCCGGTGTTGGACGCGGAAAGTCTCGCGGGGTACCTGTTTTATATAACCTTCTTTGGTCAAAACGACAATTACTTCCTTATTTTCAATCAGTTGTTCGTCGGTAATTTCTCCGGGCTTAGACTTAATTACCTGGGTTCGTCTTTCATCACCGTATTTGTTTTTAAGGTATAAGAGTTCCTCTTTGACGACTTTCAACACTTTAAAAACGTCTTTAAGAAGCGACTCTAGATAAGCGATAGTTTCCTTGAGCAATGACAGTTCGTCTTCGATTTTGGTTCTTTCCAAGCCGGTCAATCTTTTGAGTTGCATGTCCAAAATTGCCTGGGCTTGGATCTCAGTCAAACCAAATTTTTTTATCAACTTAATTTTAGCTTCATGTTCGTCCTTGGCTTTTTTGATAGTTTCAACGACCGAATCGATGTGTTTGAGAGCGATTAGATAACCTTCAAGGATATGGGCGCGCGCCTTGGCCTGTTTAAGTTCGTATTGGCTTCTTTTTGTTACCATGTCGATGCGGTGTTTAACATAGATTTCGAGAATTGATTTTAAAGATAAAGTCTGGGGGACGCCGTCAACAAGGGCAACTATATTTACCGGAAAAGACGTCTGCAATTCTGTATATTTAAAAAGATTATTGAGAACTTTTTTATACGAGGCATCGCGTTTTAGCTCGATGACGACTCTTATTCCATCGCGGTCTGATTCGTCGCGAAGATCAGAGATGCCGACGATTTTTTTATTATTGGCCAAGTTAGCGATTTTTTCAACCAAGCTTGATTTATTGACCTGATAAGGAATTTCATTGACGATGATGGCTATTTTTCCGTGACCCAAGTCTTCGTCTTCGATTTTGGCTCTGATTAAAATTGAGCCTTTTCCTGTCATATAGGCTTGTTTAATATCGTTTATGCCATAGATGATGCCGCCGGTTGGGAAATCAGGGCCTTTGACGTATTCTAATAAATCTTCTACGGTGACGTTAAAAGTTAAATCAGTCTTTGATTTTTCGACCTTTTTTGCTTTACTGATAATATAGATTATGGCGTCAATAAGTTCTGTTAAATTATGAGGAGGAATTTTGGTTGCCATACCAACGGCGATTCCCTCGGCTCCCATCAAAAGAAGGTTGGGTAGCTTGGCTGGAACATAGACCGGTTCTCTTAATGATCCGTCAAAGTTGTCAATATAGGGAACGGTTTCTTTTTCAATATCAGTCATCATTTCCTCGGCGATTTTTGCGAGCTTGGCTTCGGTATAACGCATGGCGGCTGGCGGGTCACCGTCAACAGAGCCAAAGTTACCTTGACCTTTTATTAAAGGATAACGCATAGAAAAATCCTGAGCCAATCTTGCCATAGCTTCATATACCGAGGCATCACCATGAGGGTGATATTTTCCCAGTACTTCTCCGACGACTTTGGCACTTTTGGAAAATCTTGCTCCTGACGTTAGCCCCATTTTATACATAGCAAAAAGAATACGGCGATGGACTGGTTTAAGGCCGTCTTTGACATCAGGAAGGGCACGGGAGACGATGACGCTCATGGCGTAATCGAGATAGGCCCGTTTCATCTCTGATGTGATTTCTGTTGATTGAATATTCGACATAATTATTTACCTATAAATAAAATTACATATGGTGCGATTAGTAAAGCTATAATCTGGACAATCTTCATCATCGGGTTTAAGGCCGGACCGGAAGTGTCTTTTAAAGGATCACCAACAGTATCGCCAACAACGCTTGCTTTATGAGTATCGCTACCTTTACCGCCAAAATTACCATCCTCTATATATTTTTTAGCATTATCCCATAGCCCACCAGTATTACACATAAATAAAGCGAGCGTTAATCCAGAGACGACTACGCCGCCTAAAAATCCGCCCAGAGCTTCAGCGCCTAGAAAAGCCGTTAGGATAGGCAAACCAATCACAATTAAGGCAGGAATGATTAATTCTCTTTGAGCGGCCATGGTCACAATCGCCACTACCTTTGAATAATCAGGACTACTTTTTCCTTCCATAATTCCTTTGATTTCTTTGAATTGGCGTCGGACCTCCTCAACGACTTCAAAAGCGGCTCGGCCAACTGAACCAATCAAGCGAGAACTAAATAAAAATGGTAGTGCTCCGCCGATTAGCAAACCAATAAAGACTTTTGGATGAGCAATATTAATTGAACCAAGTCCGGTCGCTTCAAAATAAGTCGCAAAAAGAGATGAGGCGGCCACCGCGGCGCTCCCTACAGCAAAACCCTTAGTTAAAGCTTTAGTAGTATTGCCTACCGCGTCTAAACTAGCGGTGATCTTTGGTGCTTTTCCTCCCAACTGAGCCATCTCCACCATCCCTGAGGCATTATCACTAATTGGACCAAAGGTATCCAGAGACATAATAATTCCCGTGGTGGCAAGCATACCCATGCCGGCTAAAGAAATACCGTAAAAACCCAAAAATAAATAACCAACGAAAATCGTTGCGGCGACGATTAAGACAGAATAGAAAGTTGATTCCATACCTAAAGCAATACCACTGATTAAATTAGTACCGGCTCCAGTTTCGGAAGCTTTAGCGGTAGCTACGACTGGTTTTTCACCTGGGCCAGTATAGTATTTAGTCACATAAAGTAAGGCAAGCATCGAAATGATCCCAGAAATAGCGGCATAGCCGGCTTTCGGTTCACCTAAAAGATAAGCAGCTAATAACATAAAGATAACGGCAGCTGCGACAGCCGAAACAATAAAGCCGCGAATTAAAGGTTTGATTGGATCTTCTTGGTCGCTTTTAGCTTTGACAAAAAATGTTCCTAAAATCGAAGTTAAAATGGCACCTGAACGGGCTAAAAGCGGAAAAACGACTCCTTTTAGACCAAAAAAGTAACCACCCAAAATCATTGCTGCCACAATTGTTAGAGCATAGGACTCAAAGACATCGGCGGCCATCCCAGCGCAGTCGCCGACGTTATCACCGACGTTATCAGCGATGACAGCTGGATTTCTCGGGTCATCTTCAGGGATTCCTTTTTCTATTTTACCGACAAGATCAGCTCCTACATCAGCAGCTTTGGTAAAAATTCCTCCGCCGACGCGCATAAACAAAGCCAAAAGAGCAGCTCCAAAACCATAACCAACTAAAATTTGAGTCGCATATTTTGTTACCATTTCTGGTCCTTGGTTGATTTTTGTAAAATATGACCAGATATAAATTATCGAAACACCTAAAAGGCCTAATCCAACAACTAACATGCCGTTGACAGTACCAGCGTTAAAGGCGGTTTTTAAAGCCGCATTTAAACCCTTAAGACTATTATTGGCAGTGCGGACATTGGCTTGAACAGCAATCCACATACCAAAGTAACCGATAATAGCGCTAAAAATCGCTCCCAAAAGAAAGGTAACGGCAATACCTTGTCCTAAACCAAAGTAGATCCCGACAGATAGAATTAGCATTAAAGGAAAGACGACAGAGAACTGTTTTTTCAAATAAGCCATAGCGCCGTCTTTGATAGCGCGACTAATTTTTTGCAAGCTTTCGCTACCCTCGTCTTCAGCCAAGACTTTTTTGGTTAAAATTAAGCCATAGACTAAGGCGGTAACCGCTGTTAATGGCGCCATTAAAAGAGCGATGATTTGGATATTCATATAATTTTTACAAAAATTTATAATAGATTCCTCGCTTCGCTCGGAATGACGAGCGGGCGGGGATTAAAAATCTAACTTTGCCATTTTTGCATGAGTAACAATAAATTTTTTTCTCGGTGGAACCTCGTCTCCCATTAACATTGAAAAGACATAATCAGCGTTTTGGCTATCACCGACTGTTATCTGTTTTAAGACGCGTTTTTCCGGGTTCATTGTTGTTTCCCATAACTGTTCTGGATTCATTTCTCCTAAACCTTTATATCTTTGAATAGTTGGTGAATTTTTCAGTTCAGGAGTTAACGAGTTAACGAGTTTATCTTTTTCTTCCTCAGAATAGGCATATTGAATATGTTTTCCGGACTGGATTTTGAAAAGAGGCGATTGGGCAACGTAGAGATGACCCTTATTAATTATATCTGGTAAATGACGATAAAAAAATGTTAGTAATAAAGTACGGATATGTTCTCCATCGACATCAGCATCGGTCATGATGACGATTTTATGATAACGTAGTTTTGCATAATCAATATTTTCTCCAATTCCCATACCTAAGGCAATAACTAAATCTTTTAGTTCTTTAAAGGCAAGCACTTTATCAAGATAAGCTCTTTCTGTGTTCAAAACTTTTCCTCGCAATGGCAAAATAGCTTGATATTTTCTATCTCTTCCCTGTTTGGCAGTGCCACCGGCTGAGTTACCCTCAACCATAAAAAGTTCAGAAAGCGCAGGATCTTTTTCTTGACAATCAGCTAGTTTTCCTGGAAGCGACGCTCCTTCTAGAGCGCCTTTCCGCAAAACTGCTTCCTTGGCGGCTTTAGCAGCCAATCTAGCCTTTTGAGCTAAATAAATTTTTCCTAAAATTTCTTTGCCGACTTTTGGATTTTCTTCAAAGTGAGTTGTTAGATAGTCAAATACAGTTTGCTGGACAAAAGTCTGAATTTCTGAATTACCAAGCTTGCTTTTTGTTTGTCCCTCAAACTGTAAATTGGTCGAAGGCATCTTGACGTAGACAATAGCTGACAAACCTTCTTTGACATCATCACCGGTGAAGGTTTCCTCACCGTTTTTTCCATTGCCAAATTCTTTTTTGGCATAGTTATTGATGGCACGGGTAATAGCGGTTTTAAAACCAGTTAGATGAGTACCACCTTCATAGGTATTAATGACATTTACAAAAGAGTAGATATTTTCATTGATCGAGTCGTTATATTGAATTGCTACTTCAACTTCTTTGTCATCAAGTTGTTTTTTAATATAGATCGGGTCGTGAAGAATTTTTTTTCCACGGTTTAAATCGCGAATCAAAGAGATAATGCCGCCGTCAAAAAAATAAGCAAACCGGTCGTTGTTTTTCCGATTATAGATTTTAAAGAAAACACTATTGATAAGGTAAGCTCTTTCTTTAACTTGTTTTTTAAAAATATTATAATTAATTTCGACTGTTTCTTTAAAAATCTCGCTGTCTGGTAAAAAAGAAACGCCTGTGCCTTGTTTATATTTAAAGTTTATGATTGATTGTTTTACTTCTTTAACTGGATGAACAGGAACGCCTTTTTTATACTCTTGTCGGTATAATTTTCTTTCGCGTCTTACTTCGACAATCATGTGCGAAGACAAAGCATTGACAACTGAAGCACCGACCCCGTGAAGACCTCCAGAAATCTTGTAGGCGCCGACATTAAATTTGCCTCCGGCATGGAGTTTTGTCATAACAATCTCGAGAGCGGAAACTTTGTATTTAGGCAGTTTTTCAATAGGAATACCCCGGCCGTCATCAAAAACCGTCAAATAGCCACTTTCTTCAATATGGACTTCGACATTACGGCAAAATCCTGCCAAGGCTTCGTCTATGGAATTATCAATAATCTCGTTGAGACAGTGATTGATTCCAGATTGAGAGGTAGTACCGATATACATTGCCGGCCTCTTTCGAACAGGCTCTAAGCCCTCGAGAACAATAATGGATTCGGCTCCGTATGAAGACGTTTTTTTTGCTCCTGTCATAGATTAATTTTAGCTTTTTTGACGGTCTAAGTCAAAGCTTTTTTACTATATACATTAATCAAAATTTACTTTAATTCTATCTTGCCTCCAGCGTTTTCTATCTTTTTCTTAGCTTCTTCGGCTACTTCTTTTTTTACATCGGTTAAAAGATCTTTTGGAGCTGATTCAACCAATTTCTTCGCATCCATAAGACCTAAATTTGGAAGGATTTCGCGAACCGCCTTGATAATACCTAATTTATTGTTACCTGAGGTTGAGAGGACAACGGTGAATGTTGATTTTTCCTCCTTATCCGCTGAAGTAGTTTCTGCTTCGGAAGCGGAGGTAGCTGGCATGGCAGCGACCGGCATAGCAGAAACTCCAAATTTATCTTCAAGATATTTAGCTAAATCAGCCATTTCAACAACAGTTAGTTTTTCTATTTCAATAGCGATTTTTTGTAATTTTTCATTAAGTTTTATATCTGACATTTATGATTTCACCTCCTTTGACTTGGTTTGCAACATATAAACCAATTTATTGGTATTGTATTTTATGGAATAGACAAACTTACTCAGAGGCGATTTTAATGAAGCGATTACCATAGCGATTGATTCGCCTTTACTCGGTAATTTGGCAATTTTTTCCGTTTCTTCATTGTTATAGAAAGTGTTATCTAGGAGGGCTAATTTGAAAGAAAGAGTTTTCTCTTTTTTGATAAATTCATAAAATGCTTTAAGGCCTTTATCCCAATTTTCATCAAGAGTAATAAGAGCTGATGGTTCACGAAGCGGAAAAAACTTTTTTCTGAAATCCTTAAACAATGTTTTCTTATCGGGAACTCGATTTAAAGCTTTTTCAAAAAGACTGTTTTTAATTACTTTAAAGCTCGAGTTGACTTTTCTTAATTCTCTACGAAGACTTTCCAAATTCTGATGAGTAGTTTTATCTATCTTTACTAAAAG
Source organism: Candidatus Roizmanbacteria bacterium CG_4_10_14_0_2_um_filter_36_35 (assembly GCA_002792355.1). Taxonomy (GTDB): domain Bacteria; phylum Patescibacteriota; class Microgenomatia; order UBA1406; family GWC2-37-13; genus GWC2-37-13. The sequence goes on from PFOE01000053.1 coordinate 10,505, forward strand.
AAAGTTAGATTTATCTTTAAGAATGTTAGAAAGAGTTTCAACTTGAGATTTTTTTTTAGTACTGACCATATTTTTCCATCCCCCGCTAAGCAGGGTGTTCGCCAGGAAAATGTTAATTCTTACCACCCTTCGACTTCGTCCCGCTAAGCGGGACTTCGCTCAGGGCAAGCCTGGGTCTTAGGAATTAATAACCATTATATCATCTTTCCTGCAAAAGTTCACGTAAAGTTTTTACTTTTTTTTCTTTCTTGTCTTGTTTTTTTGTTTTTTTATCCCCGTATGCCACTTTATACTTTTTTGCATAAGCTTGTTTTTTCTGGAAAGTATCGACGCGACCTTTTCTGTCTAAAAATTTATGTTCGCCGGTATAAAAAGGGTGGCATTTATAGCAGACCTCGACAGTAATTGTCTGTTTGGTGCTACCTGTAGTAAAAGTATTTCCACAAGCGCAAACGACTTGAGCATCTAAATAATATTGTGGATGAATTTTTATTTTCATAAGAAAACAATTATAACATTACTTTATCCCACTTTCCTTCTTTAATAATATCTTCTAAGTTATGAAAGCTTTTTCCAATCCTATGATCGGTTAAGCGGTTTTGAGGAAAGTTATATGTCCTGATTTTTTCCGCTCGATCGCCGGTTCCGACGTCTTTAACATAAGAATGTCTCAAACCTTTTTTCTTTTCTTCTTCAAGTTGATATAGTTTTGCCATGAGTAGATCTAAGGCAATTTTCCGATTTGCTTCTTGATAGCGTTCACGCGAAGCAGTTGTAACAATACCAGTTGATTTGTGAGTGAGGCGAACGGCGGTTGAGACTTTATTAACATTCTGTCCTCCATGACCGCCTGATCGATAAAATTGCCAGATAAGATCGGCCTGATTAATACTGACATCGGACTGAATAATTTGAGGTAAAACAACAATAATACAGGTTGAGGTGTGGATTCTGCCTTTTCTTTCGGTCTCGGGAATACGTTGAACCCGATGGACGCCAGTTTCATTTTTAAAAAGATTATAAGCGTCTTCTCCATTTATTTTTATCGTATTTTCATCAAGATTAGAAAATTTAAAACCTTTTTTTTGGGCAAATCGCAAGTAAGATGACAGTAATTCTTTCATCCAGAGTTTTGACTCGTCTCCTCCGACTCCGGGCAGGGCTTCGATAATAGCGGTGTTGGGATTGATTAGCATAATTTTTCGATTAACTGTTTT
>PFOE01000051.1 GCA_002792355.1 Candidatus Roizmanbacteria bacterium CG_4_10_14_0_2_um_filter_36_35
TGATGCAGAACAAGCAAAAATAAAAAGGGAAGGAGCAATAAGAACACCTATTGATATTGAGATAATTCTGCCCGTTCCTATTGCAGAAGAGTTTGCAAAGTTATTACAACAGCAACTAACGCTATTAAAAGTTAATAAAAAAGATAAAAATGGAAATTAACATTCTACAAACGGGTTCAACAGAAGACCTACTTCGGAGGACAGGATATTCAGCAATAAATACGCCTGATGAGCTATATGTGCCTAAAATGACAACTGCAGAGCTTGATGATTTGGCTTCTAAAGAATTTCGTTTACGATCTTCATTTAAAATTATCATTGTTAATGAAGATCGTGACTATTATATTGCCCAACACCCTTTTTTAGGATTGTGGGCAGAAAGTAAAAGTTTGTCTACTGCTAAAAGAGTTCTTAAGCAAAAAATCTTACAACTATATAAAAAGTTAAAAGCTCTTCCTGAAGATAAATTAGGTCCATTCCCCTCAGATTGCTTAATATACTTAGAAAATCACATTTCCTAAGATTTTAATGAAAACGAAGCAATTTAAAAAAATCATTAAGAAACTTCAAGAGAGATTTGAAATAAAAGAGGATGTTAATAGACACTATAATTATGACATCATATATAAAGGTAAAATTGTCCGATGGGTTGCGAGATCTCATTCTCTAAAAGATAGACATGATAAATATATTGCGGATAATTTAGATTTGAACTTGGGACAATTGAGAAATTTTATTTGTTGTACCTTATCATGCGAAGAATATATGAAATTGCTTGTGCAAAAAGGTCATATAAGTTAGGTTAATATGAAAACCGCAAAACAGAAAAGACAATCATTTGTAAAAGAAGCAAAGAAAAGAAAAAATAGAGAAAATAAGAGCTTCTTTTATGATTTCCTTCGTAGAGCTACACTCGCTTCACGTTAACTACTCTATTTAAGACAAGTGCAAACATATCCTCTGACTTTCTATTATTATATCTAAACGTGAACTCATCAACGTAGGCTTGTAAATGTTTCTTTGATACGTGGTGATAAACTCCTAAAAATGCCCTTGACACATTAGCAGACTTAATGTATGATTGCTAAATATGGAAGATCTGACACAAAGACAGGTTGATATTTTAAAAACCATTATTAAAGAATATTCAGAAACAGGTAATGCCGTAGGTAGTGAGATTCTTGAGAAAAAATATAAATTAGGAGTTTCGCCGGCGACCATAAGAAACGAAATGGTCGAACTGGCTAAAAAAGGCTATCTTAAAAAGGCACATTTTTCTTCCGGAAGAATGCCTTCGGCCAAAGGCTTTCGATTCTATATCAAACACTTGATGAAACAGAAAGAACTATCAACAACAGACGAAGTCGCTTACAAAAACAGTATTTGGGATGAAAGAGCCGAAAAGCATCGTCTGCTTTCACAAGCGGCCAAGGTTCTTTCCCAACGGACAGGACTTTTATCATTAGTGACTACTAACAATGGAGATTTATATTATTCAGGAATTGCCAACTTATTGACTCAACCAGAATTTTTAGACCTAAATTTATCAAGGAATTTGTTTAGCAGATTAGACGAAGTCAATTTTTGGGAAAGAATCTTAGAAGACTTTGTCGGCGTTGAGGATGAAATCAGGTGCATACTGGGAGAAGAAGATTTTCACGACCCAACTTTTGACGACTGTGCCAGTGTCTGGGGAGAATTTGAGGGCAAAAAAATTAAAGGAATAATTGGCGTGGTTGGTCCAAAAAGAATGTACTATGATTTAATTATCCCTCAGATAAAATATTTTTCTAATTTAATTGAAGAGATCGTTAAAGAACAAAATTTATGAAAAAAGTAACAAAAAATCTAGAAATAGAGAAACTTAAAAAAGAGGTAGAGGAATATAAGAACAAATATTTACGAGCACTGGCAGATTATCAGAACTTTGAAAAAAGAGTCAAAGAAGAGAGAAATCAATTGGTGAGAACGGCCAACTCGAATTTAATCATGAAATTACTGCCGTTTTTGGACAGTCTAGAAAAAGCAGAAGTATTTATTAAAGACCAAGGATTGAAGATAGCCAAGGACCATTTGTTTCAGTCGTTAAAAGAGATCGGTATTGAAGAGATCGATGTTGTCAATAAACCGTTTAATCCGAAAGTAGCTGAAGCTATAGATATTGTTCAAGGAGACAAGGACGATGTTGTCGTTGAGGTTTTGAGAAAAGGTTATCGAATAGAAGACAAAATATTACGAGTGGCTCAAGTTAAAGTGAGTAAAAAAGTTACGAGTTAAAAGTTATTAGTTAATTAAAACAAATATGGCTAAAATTATAGGGATTGATTTAGGAACAACTAATTCATGCGTAGCGGTGATGGAGGGAGGAAAACCAAAAGTCATTTTTTCGGCTGAGGGAAGAAATGTTTTTCCTTCAGTGGTTGACCCGGTTAAACATGTGATAGGTGATGTGGCTAAAAGACAGATGGTAGTCAATGTTACTTCAACTATCTTTTCTATTAAGAGATTAATGGGAAGAAGATATTCTGATGAGCCGGTTAAATATGATATGAAGTGGTTACCTTATAAGATCGTTGAAGGTCGGGATGAAATGGCGGTAGTTGAAGTGGAAGGAAAAAAATATACTCCTCAAGAAATCTCGGCGATGGTTTTACAAAAGATAAAGACCGATGCTGAAGCCTATTTAGGAGAAAAAGTCGAAAAAGCAGTCATTACTGTTCCTGCTTATTTCGACGATTCACAAAGACAAGCAACTAAACAAGCCGGAGAAATC
>PFOE01000024.1 GCA_002792355.1 Candidatus Roizmanbacteria bacterium CG_4_10_14_0_2_um_filter_36_35
ATTCTGAGGAGGAGACCCTTCGACTTCGCTCAGGGCAGGCGCCGCCGACGACGAAGAATCTAAAGGTGACAGCTTATTGTTGTATAATTACAATGTGAATAAAAATCTTGTTCTTACTAAAAAAGACGTCTTTGATTTTCTTAGATTGCATAAACTAATGACTGTCGCTACATATGGTGATCATCCATGGATTGCCAGTGTATTTTATTCGTTTGACAAAGACCTTAATATTTATTTCATTAGTACTCCGACGACAATTCACGGCCGACAGATGGAAAAAAATAAAAAAGTGGCGGCGGCGATCGCTGACTCTCATCAAAAACCTTCTGATGTAAAAAGAGGTTTGCAAATATACGGTGTTGTTGAACGTATTTCTAGTATTAATAAAATTAACTACGCAATAAGACTTTGGAAAGATTTTCTTAATGTTCATAGACCCGATATCAGTTTGGAAAATATGAAGAAAGGACTTTATAAAGGAAGGATGTATCGCCTCACCCCAAAGAAAATAAAACTTTTTGATCAGGAAAAATTTAAAGTCCCCGACGGCGAAGAACCAATCTTAGAACTGTAATAAAATAAACTTTATTTATAATTCACTCTTATTTCTTCTAACCAGATGTGCGGCGGCTGGGAGAGCATAAAGATAATAATGCCGGCTAAGTCTTTCGGCTCCATGAATTTTTCATAAACACCTTCGGTAAATTTCTCGCCGGTTTTGAAAAACATATTGGTCTTAACACCAGCCTGATAAATTCCGGAAACCTTGACGCTCGTTCCTCTTAAATCTTCTCTTATCACTTCTGTAAATCCTCTCACTCCCCATTTAGTCGCTGCATAAACCGACTGTCCCGGAGGAAATTTAACTCCGGTCATTGAAGAAATATTAATAATCGCTGCTTCTGGTTGTTTTTTAAGCAAAGGAATTACTAACTTGGTAATATGAATTAATCCTGTTAGATTAGTAGTAATGACATCATTAATAACTTCTTCATCTATCTCCTCGACCGGCATTTTTTTCTGCCAGATGCCCGCGATGTTTAAAAGAATATTAACGGTTTTAAAATCATCAATTATTTTCTTAATTGTTTCTTTTAGTTGAGAAAGATTTTTTACATCACATGGATAAATTTCAACTTTCACTCCTTTTATCTGTTTTTTCACTTCCTCAAGTTTTTCTTTTCTTCTGGCAATTAAAGCGAGATTAACTCCCTCTTTCCCTAATTTTAAAGCTACTTCTTTTCCCAATCCGTCACTCGCACCGGTAACAATGGCGGTTCTATTTTTTAAAATCATATTATTTACTTTAATTAATTAAAGTGCGTAATTTATAAATATTTTTTAAATACAATCTTATATTCTCTTAAAGTATACATTGCTCCTGAATGAAGTGGTTTGGGAAGTTTGTCTAATTTAAACCAACCAATTTCAGCGATTTTTTCCGGATCATTGTTTTTTACTTTTTTTCTATCAATTTTTATGATAAAAGAAATAATCAACCAGTGGGTTTTTACTTCGTTTTCTTCTCTTAAGAGTGAATGGGCCGGCAACTGTTTTTCAATAATCCCTTCAACACCGTATTCTTCTTTTATTTCTCTTAAAAGCGCTTCTTCTAATTTCTCGCCAAACTTCATCTGTCCTCCGCCAAAGTCCCAGCGTCCTTTTTCATCCCGGCATTTATTAGACCTTTTGTGAAGTAAAAAGTTTTCCTTTCCGTCATGGCAGAAAAATGAAACAGAAACCCCTATATAATTTATCCCTACCTGCATAAATTTACACTACATTATATTAATATAATGTAGTAAATTATTTTATAAAACCATTGGCTAATTCTCTAAGTTTTGCTTCGGGATCAGGAGCGGTGACAAAATAAGTGGCCATTAAGACTCCAACCGCTCCGGCGAGTTTTGATTTTTTTGTATCTTCTCCGTCATTAATGCCGGCTCCGATTATTAAAGGATGCTTTATCTTTTTTACAAGCTCTCTTATTGCCGTTTCCTGTTGATCGATCATGGAAACCGGACTCGCAATCAGATCTTCTTTTTCATAACCTAAAAAGTCACAATCTAGTGAATCAAATTTAAGCACTTGATCGATCGTATGACCAATAACTAAAGTTTTCAATCCGTATTGCTTAGCTTTCTCAGCGGTTTTTATCACCGTCTCTTCTGGAATTTTGTGTTCCGAGTGATTGATAAGAACGCCTGTTGCTCCTGCTTCTTTAACACTATATGGGGAAATCCAACCGGTGTT
>PFOE01000077.1 GCA_002792355.1 Candidatus Roizmanbacteria bacterium CG_4_10_14_0_2_um_filter_36_35
GCCTTGTAGACCTGGGAAAACCGCCTTGTTAATTTTATCAGGAAGATCTGGATCTTTTTTAATTCCTTTTTCAGTCACCATAATCATCGCTCCTCTTGGACCGCGCAAAGTTTTATGAGTTGTCGTTGTCACGATATGAACATAAGGAACAGGTGACTGATGAACGCCGCCAGCAATTAATCCAGCTATATGAGCAATGTCTGCCGCTAAATAAGCATCAATCTCATCAGCAATCTTAGCAAACTTTTCAAAGTGAATAATTAATGGATAAGCAGTTGCCCCAACCCAGATTAACTTCGGCTTATGTTCTAACGCCAAACGGCGAATCTCCTCATAATCAAACAGATCTTGGTTTTTATATACTCCTTCTTTTTTCAAACCGTACTGGACACTTTTATAATAAATCCCTGTTGCCGAAACAACGTGGCCGTGAGTCAAGTGACCGCCGGCGATCAACGCCTGCCCCATCAGAGTATCACCCGGACGGCAGGTGGCCAGGCAAACGGCTAAATTAGCCGGAGAACCCGAATAAGGCTGGACATTGACAAAAGGTACGCCAAAAAGCTTTTTGGCCCGATCAATAGCAATTAACTCGACCGAGTCGACATTCTCGTTACCGCCGTAATATCTTTTTTTAGGATAACCTTCGGAATATTTATTGACAAAATAAGAAGATAAAACTTTTCTTACGTGTTCGGAGGCATAATTTTCCGAAGGGATCAACTCAATCCCCTCCTTCTGTCTTTTTTCTTCCTTTTTAACTAAGTTATAAATTTGTGTATCTTTCATGAAAGTATTTAAAAAATTAATAATAAAAAAATCGAAGCTAGTTCAAGTAGATTATGTCATTTCAAGCTACATAATAAACTAATAAATTCTCAATTTCAAGCAGAAAAAACGGGTGTCGAGGGGAATGAACCCGAGACAGGCCCCGTTTTAACGGTATCGAGCTAAATACTTTGTATAATATATAGTACTTATGATTAATCTCTTGATTGCTGGCAACGCAATAATGATTTTAACCTTTATCCTTAAGTTTAATAATCTGCCTCCTCAACTGCCTCTTTTTTACAGCCGTCCCTGGGGTGAAGCCCAGCTCGTTGACAGTTGGATGATTTTCTTAATTCCTCTTCTTCTCAATCTACTTTATATCACCAACAACTATCTCTATAAAAAGTTTTTCCTGGGTAACAACCTGATTAAAAAAACATTCAACTATCTTAATATTTTGTTGATTATTGGTTTTACTTTTATCTTTGTTAAAATAATTTTTCTGGTTTCCTAAAAATTATGTTTTCAGCTTTACTAGTATCCTTTCTTTTCGCCTTTGTTGCCACCATACCGACTATTTATTTAGCTAAAAAATTCAACCTCGTTACTGACACAAAAAAAAGATATCACCCGGCCCATACTCATAAAGGAATTATTCCAAGAGGGGGCGGCTTACCGATTTATATCTCAATTTTTTTGACAACTTTAATTTTTTTGCCTTTAAACAAAATTCTCATTGGCATTCTTATCGCCAGCTTTTTTTTACTTGTTCTCGGTCTTCTTGACGACCACGGTGACATCTCTCCATACTTGAGATTTTTTGGAAACCTGTTTATATCAGCGATTGTCATCGGCTTTGGTCTTGGTATCCCTTATATTTCTAACCCTTTTGGCGGAGTGATTCGACTTGATACCTGGCAGATACCGATCAGTTTTTTTGGAACTCATTCCATCTGGATTTTGGCAGATTTTTTAGCAATTATCTGGCTTACCTGGACAACCAATATGGTCAACTGGAGCAAAGGCGTCGACGGCCAACTGCCGGGATTTGTCGCTATTACGGCTTTTTTTCTCGGGTTTTTATCGCAGAGATTTACCGTCCACGACATCAGCGTCCAGTCGGTGGCTATTTTTTCTTTTATTGTTGCCGGCGCTTATCTCGGCTTTCTGCCTTTTAATTTTTACCCGCAAAAAATTATGCCAGGATACGGAGGAGGCGCTCTAGCTGGATTTTTACTTGGAATTCTTTCGATTCTTTCTTTTGGGAAAATCGGTACAGCTGTTTTGGTTTTGTCAGTGCCGATGATCGACGCCGTCTACACGATTTTGCGGAGATTCAAGCAAAGAAAATCAATCTTCAAGGCCGACTGGGGCCACTTTCACCACCGCCTCCTTGAAATCGGTTGGGGAAAAAGAAGAATTGCGGTCTTTTACTGGCTGATTTCTCTCATCTTGGGAATTTCTAGTCTGTTTCTAAAAGGTATAGAAAAATTAATCGTCTTTGCCACAATCGGCTTAATCCTTCTTTTTTTCATCGTCATCATAAACCGGATGAAAAAAACTGTTACTATCATACCTGAACAATGAAATATTTCATCAAAACTTTTGGCTGCCAGCAAAACCATTCTGACTCGGAAAGAATCGAATCCGCTCTTTATGCGCGTGGAATGACAAAAGCTCGGTCTTATAAAACTGCTGAATATATTGTCATCAACTCCTGCATGGTCCGTGAATCAGCCGAAAACCGCGTTTATGGTTTGGTGAATAATCTCAAAAAATTAAAAATGAAAAATGAAAAATTAAAAATTATTGTCACCGGATGCATGGTTGGGTTAGCTTTTCGAGACAAGACCGGCAAATATCTGAAAAAAATCCGCGAAACCATGCCCGAGGTCGACGAGTTTCTTCCGGTTGAAGAGATTGGTTTTGATAACGCACCAGTCAGGCAAGACAGAGTCAACGCCTTGGTGCCGATTTCAAACGGTTGCAACAACTTTTGCACTTTCTGTATTGTTCCATTTACCCGGGGCCGGGAGATCAGCCGGCCCTATCAAAATATTATTAATGAATGTAAAAATTTAAAAAAAAGAGGGTACCGAACGGTAACCCTCCTTGGGCAAAACGTCAACTCCTACGGCGCCGATCTTATTTATCCCGCCTCTGTCATCCCGAACGAAGTGAGGGATCTAAAAAAAGATTCCTCGACTCCGTTTCGCTCCGCTCGGAATGACAAAAGATTTAATTTAAATGGTAAAAATGTTAAACCTATATATGTCAAACATCTCGGCCGTTTCAGGATCCCGACTCTATTTTCTCACTTACTTGAACAAGTGGCTAAAATGGGCTTTGAAAAAGTCGACTTCATCTCTTCTAACCCCTGGGACTTTTCCGACGAACTCATTTCGGTCATTGCCAGAAACAAAAATATCACCCGTACTCTCCACTTGCCGGTCCAATCGGGCAACGACAATGTTTTAAAGCGGATGAACCGTTGGTACAGTGCGAGCGACTACGTCGCTCTAATATCAAAGATCAAAAATGAAATATCCAATATAAAATTTACAACAGACATTATTGTTGGTTTTTGTGGAGAAACAGAAAAAGAATTTAATAATACAGTCAAACTAGCTAAAAAAGTCAAATTTGAAAAAGCATATTTAGCAATGTACTCTCCCCGTTTCGGCACCAGCGCCACCAAAGTGTTTAAAGACGACGTCCCTCACTCTGTTAAAGAAAAACGCTGGAAAATATTAGACGAGTTAATTAATAAACCACATTTAGTAAGATACCAATCTACCAATGAATCCTAATCTACAAATATTCATGGATTAGAATTAATTCGTTTATCGGTATTATGTTTGAGAATTCAATATCCTCCTTGGTTTAAGAAATTTATCTCTGAAATTAACTAACAATCCAAGTTGTTTTTTAAAAGAAATTA
>PFOE01000030.1 GCA_002792355.1 Candidatus Roizmanbacteria bacterium CG_4_10_14_0_2_um_filter_36_35
TGGGTGACTGGCGCCATTTTCGGCAAAGTATTAATAATAGCGGCCCGGTTTTTTACCTGTTCTAAGGCTGGGGCAAAAACCGAAGAGACTATCCGGCCGGCTAGAGGATCGGCCTTTGCGGCTCGGTTGGACAGTTCTACTCTTATATTCATATATTTTTGTCTTTCATTGATCGTTGTCGCTTGAGTCGGATTCTTCAGATAATTAATATTTTTATTGAAAGTTTCGTTTGTGGTTTTATTAGTTTCAAAACGGGCCACGTCGGTTATTTTTGTCGCCCTCATATCGAGTGAGTGAACAATTTCTTCTGTCTCCGCTTTTTTTATTTCCTCGACTGTCTCAATTCTCGTTTTCATCGAAGTCTCAACTTCTTTTGGAATTTTTAAAGCCGCACCTAGATTGGTGGTTAAACTGACCGGAGAAAGAGTGGGGCCTGGGCTGGGCGGATTCCGTCCCGGACCAAAATTAGACAATAAGAGATTTTTTATAGCGCTTATGCCTTCACAACAGTAGTCGAGGTAAGTACGAAGAAGCCACCAGGGGAAAAATGTCACTGCCCAAAGCATAATTAAGGTAATAATGTACTCTACATATGGATCAATATAGTTAATGTTATTTAACGAAGTGAGTTTTTGCGCTGGTCCACCCCATAAAATATTCGTCGCCGTTGGATAAATATAACCAGCAGCAATGTCGTGCCTTGAAAAATCAAAAATAAAGGGAATTCCCGCCTTCCATATCGTTGCTAAAGCGCCTAAAAACAGGGCAAAAAGGGGACCGTAAAAAACCCACTGGAAAAAAACGCGGATCCAGATCCAGCCGACATTTTTTATCAAAGAAAAAGAAAAAAGAATCGGTAAAAAAGGAGAGACAAATAATAAGAACCAAAGGATAATTTTTCTTAAAATTAACATTCCGCCTAAAATATAATAGGTTATTTCGGTTAATTTAAGGATGAAAAGTTGGGTCTTGATCGATTCTTGAGCCCCCATATTTAAATCCTTAATCCCAAAAAAAAAGTAGTTTTTTTCACCGATATTAAAATAAATATTAAAAAGGTCTTTTCCGCCTAAATTTTCAATAAAAAACTTCATCATTACATCAGACAGCTGGATAATAGAAATGACAATGGTCGCGGAAAAAGCAATATATAAAATCGAGGTTAAAATTTTTATCACCGAAGGCCAAACTTTTACCCCGGTATCAAAATTGGTTCTTTGGCCGATGATAATTCCCAAGCCTAAAAGGGCGGCGGTTAAAATGACAAAAAAATAACTCACGTTTCTTGCCGTTGACCAAACCTTTAAGAGAACCGGATGATTGTCTATTGATGAGTGATTCATCACCCAATCGATAAATTGACGGGCTCGTTCTTTGGCGCGGCCCTGCATGGTAACTTCCTCATCGTCTGTCCAATAATGAAAAAGTTTTGGATCGGTTTTAAATTCTTCATAATTTGTAGTGCACTTTTCTCCCGTGTTTATTTGTTGATAAATTTGATCAAGTTCAGGCGGGCAGGTATATGCTTTTGGGGCAATCTGTCCTGGGGTTGGTGTTTGTCCTAAAACAAAACTTGGTAGAAAAAAAACCACCGCCAAAAAAAAGGCGAGATCTATCAATAGTTTTTTCATAGCTTTTTAAAGACAAAAAAACCGCCTCCGGCTAAAGCAAGAAAGAGTAGTCCAAAAGTCAAACCTCGGCTGATACCGGAAACATCACCAGAAGTTGGCAGGGCGGTTGGGACAGGAGTTAAGGTTGAACCTGGAGGTGCAGTTGGCCCTGGAGTTGGAGAAGGCCCTGGGATTGTTGGTGTTGGAGTAATTTCAGGATTATATAAGACACAAAGTTCGGTTGAGCCTGCTTCTGCCGCAATTAATTTAAAATTCACATAAGCATAGGTCCCGCTGCCGGAAAAACCATTGTCAGAACTGCCGGAAATAATTAATTTTCCATCTCCCTGCGGATCGGCAGAAACCGTTGTGAAAGTATCGCCGGCTGAGACTGAAATATATTCTAAGTATTGAGTTTTATAAGTCATTCCTATTTGAGTCGAAGTATATGATTCTTCTCCGGTATCGATGTTAATGGTAAACTGAATGTTCTGGCCACGCTGAAATGGTGGTGGGGGAGCAAACAGACTAAAATCAATAGTAGCTGAAACATTTTCAACAAAGATTAAAGAACATATAATAAATAATAAAACTGTTAATATTTTTTTCATAGTTTAATAATAATCTAAACCATTATCTCTTTTCAACATTAAATAAGGCATAAGAACTACAATCCAATTCTACGCTTGGATTACAAGCTGGTTTTATTTGAATGTTTGCCGGAGCTCGCATATTAAATAGGTTTTTGAATTTTTGCGCGTCAAAAGATCTTCCATCAATGTTTATTGTTCGGGCTATTCCGTATCCATCCCAGGAGACGCTTATTGAGTTTACAGAATCCATCGGCGATCCTCCTCTGTTCCTAATTTCTTGTTTCACTTGGTCGGCTGACCAGGCATCAGAAATATTTTTGTCTGTTTGGCTAAGATGAATTATGGTGTTTTTGTCAAGAGAATACAAAATAAACGTATTTACAATATCAGCAACTTCTTCCGGTTTTAACCAAGCAGTGTTATTATATTGAGAACGATAGCCCCAATCACAATAAAACCAAGGAGAAGATTTATCATAAGCATTCGATTGAAGGTCAGAGAAACTTCCAGCTGAACCAGATGATGTATCTATTAAGTGCTTCGTCCAAGAAGTTCCACTCCACCCAATCTCAGAAGAACTCAGAACAACCCCTCCGTGAGTCGAGGAAAACCAGGCTTTTATTGGCGATCCACCTTGATACATAGCCAGGCCTTCTGTTTCTCTCACGGCCTGATCCCACGCTCCTGTTTTAGGTTGATCATGAAACACCTGGCATTGTTCTGAATCACAGATAGATCCGGCTCCATTATTTGTATAAGCTAAGGCATAAGAACGAGCCGCAATCGCTTGAGCCTTTAAGGCCTTTATATCCCACGACTCGGGAACCTCATAAATACGTTTAATATAGTCTTCTAAGTTGTAAGATTCATGCCCATCAACTCTTATTTGTATGTTTGTATCTGCTTTTTTTATCTCGTCAAAGTTATAATAAGCTTTTAAAATTGCTTCATAATCTTGCCCTGATTCTGCCCTTCCTTTCGCGCCGTATTGATTAAGACCAACCTTGTTAGGAACGCCAAAACTAAAAAACGCAAAACGAGAGCCAAAACCCGGATCAGTGTCAATATCGCTCTTACATCCGCCCAAGGTTGTTTCGGCTGATCTTGGAACAGGGACGCTTGCTAATTTTGCCGCAATTAATTCCTGCTGGCGGGCAGACAGTTGGGCAATCTGGGTTCTGGTTTGACTAATCTGGCCCGATAGTATTTTCGACTGGGCGTCGATTTCTTGTTTGAGGGCTGATAATTGGTTTTTTTTCGTTTCTAAATTAGCCTTAATTTCTTCTAAATTTTTAATATATAAAACTACTTTGATAATGGTGTTTTTGTCCTGGTCAACCAAGGATTGTTGATAAAAAAAACCTCTTAAAGATTCGGAAAGATTATTAGAGGTTAAAACCGTCAGTAAATTAAGAGAGTTTTTATTTATGTTTTTATAATATGATATAGCTCTTTCATTGAGAAGGTTTTTTTGATAGTCGAGAGCTTCTTCGCCTTTTTTTACCTCGTCTTCTTTTTTGGTGATTTCAATCCCCAGGTTACTTACTCTTTTCTTGATGTCGTTTAACCTTGTGTTTAGTTGTTGATAGTTGGCTTCTTTGGAGCTTAAATCTTTTCTTAAAGATTCAAGGGCTCGGCTGACGTCTTCAAGCTCATCAGCGCGAACTAAGAAAACAGGAACAATAATAATCGCTAGTAAAAAAAATAAAAGAAAAACTCTCTTCATATAATTATTATACCCATATTGTCATTTCGAGCGGAGCGAGAAATCTAGCGAAGCGTAATCGTTTTTGTTTACGTCCCGACGTAACGTCGGGACTAGATCCCTCGCGGAGTTTATCCTGAGCGAAGTCGAAGGGCTCGGGATGACGGGGGGCGGTATGTTATACTTTTTCTATGAGGCGAATATTAATACTTTTATTGTTTTTTTTAAGTTTTGGTTTTGGTGTTTTTGCCGAAGATCCGACGCCCCGTACCGCCGCCTGCGATCTGTGCGGTTACTGTCCGCCAAACAATCCACCTCAAAGTTGGTCGTCTTGTCTGAAATGTATTTATCCAAATATTACTCCTGATCCTGCAACTAAAGAAAGTTTAAAAATAGAGCCAACAATCAATCTGCCGCCGACGCCTTATCCCGGCCACCAGTATACTTTTTTGGGATGTTTGGGAGGGTCGACTGGTTTTACCGTGGGCGAAGGTAGTTCAGCCGGGCCCGTAGTACAATCAATATTAAAGATTGTTTTCTCGATTGTCGGCGGAATCGCCTTTCTTTATCTTCTTTACGGCAGTTTTATCATCGCCACCTCTCAATCTGATCCAGAAAGGTTAAACTACGGTCGCAGGCTCATTACAGGAGCGATTATTGGTCTGGTTTTTGCTTTAAGCAGTGTTTTGATTATGAATTTTATTGCTACAAACGTCCTGAAAGTGCCGGGGTTTGGAGAAACACCCACGCCCACGCCCACATAAACCCCCATATAAAATAACCAAATACTACAAATAATTAAATAAACAAATCAATGATTAAATAATCAAATTATTAAATGTATTAATACATTTGTTTATTGATTTGTAGTATTTGTAGATTTGCTTATTTGTTTATTTCTTCCCGGTCTTTCTTAAAAAGACTCCTCCAGCCGCTCCAGCTAACAAAGAGGGGAAAAATAAAGTTGGAAGACCGGTGGCGGGAATTGAGCCTGGTTTGGTTGAACTATTGGTTAATTGGTTTTTATAGCTGTTTCCTAAAACGCTAGCTCCTGTTTGTCCATTAATTCTTACGGTTGAAATCGGGGTCGGGTTAACAGCTTTTATTGGAGTAGGAGTGACGCCTTTAGTAAAAGTCGTAGAAAATTTTCCTGGTAATTTTAATCTGCCTGTAACGACAGCAAAAAAAACCAAAACAACAACTAGGCCGAGAACAAAAGAAATTACTCTATTAAAACTATCCATATAGTATATATTATAGCATAAAAGATAAAATAATCAAATGTATAAATGATTAAATTATTTAAAATTATTTTCTTTATTTATACATTTATTTGCTTATTTAATTATTTGTAGTATTTGTTTATTGTTGTGTTGTATATTTATATATATGGAACAAAACCCTCAGGTGGTTTTCTCTTGGCGGGCGCCTTTAAGACCATATAAAAAACAGGCGGGGTTAATTTTGCGTTTTTATTTGGCAGTTGCCTTTCTACTCTCTGCGATTATGTTTTTCTTCGGCGACAAAATTCTTCTTATTCCTATATGGGCATTGGTTTTTCTTTTTTACGTTTTAACAATTACACCTCCACCAGAGGTGGAAAACAAAATCACTACTTTTGGTATCGACGCCGCCGGCGTCACCCTCCGCTGGGAAATTTTATCTCATTTTTATTTCGGTAAAAGATTTGGTTTTTATACCCTTACCGTCGTCGGTCAGGCGCCTTATTTTTATCACGCCTACCTCGTTGTTCCCAATGAAAACGTAAAAAATAAACTAATACAAATTCTTTCTAATCACCTTATCTATCAGGAAAAACCACAAAAAAATATTACTGATAAAGCTGTCGATTTCTTATCAAACCTTGTTCCTGACGAGAAAGAAGAAGGGACTGAAGCCGTTTTACAAAAATTGAAGCAGGCATCTCTTTAACTCCAAGCGTGCGCCCCCAATGCAAGACCCCCTCATCGGTTGACACTAAAAATCCGTCTTTTTGCTTTGCCAAAACAATCAGGTCGAGGTCGGCGACGCTGTCCAAAAAACCTGTTCGCGTCGCCTTTCGGTATCTTTCTCTGAATTTTTTAATAAAGACGCCTATTGCTATTTGAAATTCTTTTTTCGACTCTTTCTTTTTTCCGGAAAACTCGCTCGCAGCCTTTTCTATTTCTTCTTCGGCGATGTTCATTCCCCGATAACTTCTTCCCCTGGCATCGTCGACGAACTTGTAAAACACACTTGCCGAAAAAGACATTTTTGTCAGGTCTGGAGACTCGACGTTGACAACAGAAAGAAAGTCTTTAATAAAAGACTGATTTTTGTCTTCACCTGCCTGCCGGCAGGCAGGAAAAAAACTTAAAAACTCATCTACCGCCTTTGGCGGCATAAAAAAAGAGGCGGATTTATTTTTTTTTAAATCTAAAATTGTTTTTGTCAGATTGACAACGACATCTTCGGTTTTGTCGCCCAAAGACAGACCTGCTTCCATATTGAAAAAAATGTTTGTGTCTAAAATAAAAATTTCCATATTATTCCTGTATCCTGACCGGCATGATTATATGTAATAAATTGTCAATTTTCTCTCCCTTGAAAACTACCGGCGAATCAGACCGCAATAGTTCAATTATTATTTTTTTTGTCGGAATATTAACTAAAAAATCAATCAAAAACTTAAAGTTAAAAGCAATTTTTTGATTCTCTCCCTCAACCTCTGCTTCCTGATAGGCAACATTGTTGTCGCCACCTCCGGTCTTTGGACTGAGTTTCAGACCGTTTTTTTCAACCTCAAAAATAACAATATTGGAAAAGTCACGGGCAAAAACCGAAACCAGCTTAACATTTCTTAAAAGTTCTTCTTTATCTAAGGTAACTGTGGTTTTTTTCTCCGCAGGAATTACCTTCTCATAAGGAGGGTATTCCCCATCAATGAGCCTGGTATAAAACTCGTGCTCGCCAAGATAGAAAACCAAGAGTTTTTCGTCTTCCTGAAAACTAAAGGAGATCTCTTCTTTGTCGCCGATCAAACGACTAACCTCGGAAAGAAAACTTGAGGGAATAATCATTGGGGGAAATGGTATTTCTTTTTTAAAGTTAAGGAGAGATAGACGAAAACCGTCTGTAGTGACAATTTGATTTGAATCTTCTCTTGAAACAAAGTTCACTCCGGTCAAAACCGGCCGTGTCTCATCGGTTGAGGCGGAGAAAAGAAGCAGAGGGAGCGTTTCCCTTAAGAAGGAGGTTTTTATTTTTTGTTTTTCCGAGGAAACCAAAGGAGGAAAAGGAAACTCTTCGGGAGAAAAAAGGGAAAACTCTCCCCTGGTTTTTCCTTGAGAGATAATGATAGACTTGTCTTTAATTTCAATCTCAATATTTCCGGGAGATAGAAGGGAAAGGAACTCGCCTACTTTTTTCGGCTCAACAACAATTTGAAACCTGTGGCTTTTTTCGGAATTAATAAAACTATGGTAATAAGAGTTTAGATTGGTCGAATAAAAATGAATTTGTTTTTTTTCTCCCTTTAAACAAACTCCCTGAAGTGAGGTTGAAGAAGATAGTTTGGTTGAGATAAACTTTGAGGCAAGACTTATTTTTTCCCAAAATGTTTCCTTATTAACTGAAATATTCATAGTTATATTATATAGTCGTAATAGGTAGTGTGTATAAGTGTATAAGATGAAGAGGGGATTTTCAAGACAAAACAAACTCGATTTTTTTGTTGTGGAAAGAGAGTGGACATTATGTCGAAGACTCTAAGGATTGGATGATTGAGTCGACCTCTTTCTTAAAGTTCTGGTCCCTCATCATGAGGGAGGAAATTTTTTCTTCGGCATGAAGAACCGTCGTGTGATCTTTTCTTTTAAGAGCTTCTGCTGTTTCCATTAGCTTTAGGCCAACATGGCGCCTGATTAAATACATTGCCACCTGCCTAGGAAGAACAATTCTTTCGCTTCTTTCCGGACTTTTAAGGTGAGACTGCTTGACGTTGTAATAAGTGCAAACAGCCTTAATAACATCCGAAGAATTAATTCGCCTGGTTTTATTGGTTTCTTTATTTTGAGAAAAAAACTCTTCGACAGAGTCTAGATCAATTTTTTCTTTTTTCCCCAGTATTGTAGCATACAAAGAAAGAATTGTTCCCTCAAGAGCGCGCGAGTCAGTACTTCTTTCGGCAATTATCTTAGCCGCCTCAATGTCGATATTGATGTTTTTTTCTTTAGCTTTGATAAGAAGAATGGCCGTTCTTAGTTCAAAGTCCGGCTCCTGAATATCAATGGTCATTCCGCCTGAGAATCGAGACCGCAACCTGTCTTCAAGGTTTTTAATTTCTGTCGGCGATCGATCTGAGGTGAGAATAATTTGACCGCCGCTACTAACAATTGAATTAAAAGTATGAAAAAATTCTTCTTGAATATGGGTTTTTCCAGCAATAAATTGAATATCATCAACAATTAAAAGACTAAGATATCGGTATTTCCTACGGAAGCGAGGAGTAGTTTTATCCCTTATCGCCTCAATTAGTTCGTTAGTGAAGCTGTCGCCCGGACAGAAAAAAACTTTTTTGTTTCTGTCTTTTTCGAGGATTTTTTTCGCGACCGACTGAGAAAGATGAGTTTTCCCCACACCAACCCCCCCATAGAGAAAAAGAGGGTTGTAGGCGCTCCCCAAATTATTGACTACTGCCTGGGCCGCCGCATATGCTACTTGATTAGTTGAGGATACGGCAAAGTTTTCAAAGCTATATTTTTTATTAAGCCCGGACCTGACAAACAGATCTTCAACCGCTGGCTCAAAGGCTAATAAAGGGGAAGAAGACCCTTTCTTCCTAAGAGGGGCGATAACAAATTCAACCAAAAGACGTTTTTTAAAGTTTTGATAGATATGATCCTCAATTTCTTTTAGTTTTGGGTCAAGATATTTTTTTATTCCTTGATTGTCGCAGCCAATGATAATTTTTTCTTCGGCAAGCTCAATAAGATGAGTTTGTTTTAAGACAGAGTACAAAACAGACTTTTCTCCTTTAATCTCGCTAAGTTTTGCTAAAAACTCATTCCAAAAAGAGCTTAAGAGAGACATAATTTATATTTGTGGATAACTTGTCCACAAATAATAAACAAATTCACAAAATAAGTCAATAGGTATTTAGAGGGTTGGACTATAGTTCGCCCAAGCCTTCTTTTTTTTGTACTTCTTCCTTAATAAGATTAAGAAAGCGTTCAGTGGAAGACAGTCTTTTATGGCCGACCAGTCGGGCAATATATTCTACTGAGGCGCCTTGTCTTAATTGATGGGCAATGAAAGTATTTCTCAAATCGTTGACAGTGGCGTTTTTAATTTCAACTTCTCTAAAGCAGCGAGCAATTATCTGACGGATGTTTCTAATAAGTAGAGAGTGGCCGGTCCTGGTTATAAAAAGACAGTCGTCCTTTGACTGGGGTCTGATTTTTAAGTAGTCGTCTATGGCTTTTTTAACTGCTTTATTCAGAGGCACGTCGCGTCCTGGAGTTTTTCCGTAGTCGCGGATATGAATAGTTGAATTGCTGATGTCGTTCATTCTTAAATTAGAAAGTTCGCCGATTTTCATCCCAGTTTGAAGAAGAATTTCCACTAAAGCATAGGTTCTTGGATCTTCTTTGGCGAAATCGCGAAGAGCCCGGTACTCAAGTTTTGTAAAAACTCTTGGAGGGGATTGAGTGTATTTTGGATGAGAAACATCAAGAGATGGATTTTGATCAATAACCCCCTCGTTTTTTAGATAACGAAAGAAAGTTCTTATAGAATTAAGTTTTCTTGAGGCTGATTTTTTAGTGTAGTTTTCAGCAATAAGTTTATTAATAAAACCGCTAATATAATCTTTTTTAACCTCTCTAATGTCGGCAACTTCTTTTCCGGTCAAAAAGCCGACAAACTGTTCCAAGTCTTTTTTATAGGCTATAATAGTGAAAGATGATTTTTCTTGGGATTCGAGATATTTTATAAATCTCTCAACCAAAGATGGTAGTAGAACATTATCCATAACACCCTATAATATAACATATTATAAAGTTAAGTTCAAGACCAATAATTGTTTTCCGTTTTTAGTTGAGTTTTTACCTCTCTTTTGGTATATTATTTAATCTGTCCTGACTTAGTCGGGACAAAAAGGAGAATAATAACGATGCCTAAAAAGAAAGAAGAAAAAACGAAAGCCCCAACCAATATTATGGAGGCGCTTCTTAAAAAACAAAAACCAACCGTCTTAAAAAAAGGCAAGGAAATTGAAGCAAGAATTATCTCTTTATCCAAAAAAGGAATCGTTTTTGATGTTGGTGCCAAGGCCCATGCTCTTTTAGGAGAACTGGAAGTTAAAGAAGTTTCCACCTACCTACCTTATCTAAAAAAAGAAGACAAGATTCTAGTAAGGGTTATTTCCGAGGAGTCAAAAAATGGTTTTCCAGTTGTTTCTTTACGAAAATTTTTTGAAAAAGGCAAATGGGAAATTCTCAAAGAGAAAAAAGAAAAAGAAGAAGAAATCGAAATAATCTGCGGCGACTATGGTAAAGGAGGAGTGTTTATTGACTTTATGGGAATAAGAGGGGTTATCCCTAAAATTCAATTAACCGAGCCCTTTATTAGCGCACCAGAAAAATTAATCCACCAAAAAATCAAAGTCAAAATTCTCGAGGTTGACAAAGAAAAAAACCGCTTGGTTGTTTCCCAAAAAGCTTCAGTTTTAAAGATTTCTCAAAAAGACCTGAAGAAAAAGTTTGACGCCATCAAAGAAGGAAAAATATATAGAGCTAAGGTTTTGGGCGCTTCCGAATTCGGCGTCTTTTGCGAGGTCGATGGTGTTGAGGGCCTAATTCATATTTCAGAAATTTCTTGGGAAAAAGTCTCCAGCGCTGCCAACCATGTCACCGTTGGCGACATAATTAATGTCTATATGGTTGAAAAAAATGAAAAAGACCTAAAGTTAAATCTTTCCTTAAAAAGACTAACTCTTGATCCTTGGAGCAAAACAGAAGAGAAGTATCCGAAAGACAAAGAAGTTGAAGGTGAAGTAGTACGCAAGGAAAAATACGGCTACTTTATCCGCCTTGAGCCGGGAGTTGAGGGCCTAATTCATATTTCCAAGCTAACTGGTAATGAAGAGATAAAAATCGGCCAGAAAATCAAAGCCTATATTGAAAGAATTAATGTCAAAGCCCGCAG
>PFOE01000019.1 GCA_002792355.1 Candidatus Roizmanbacteria bacterium CG_4_10_14_0_2_um_filter_36_35
TCAAATTTCCCTCGATTGCAATTTAAAAAATTATTTGCTATTCTGTTATCACTTTAAAAGTTTCCTTACCCGCTAAGCGGGTTCGGAATGACAAGGGGAGAAATGGAAATAAAATATTTGGGTCACTCTTCATTCTTAATCAAAACAAAAACCGCTAAGATTGTTACTGATCCGTTTGATTCAGAGATGACAGGTATGAAGTTTCCCAAAACCGAAGCTGATATTATTACCGTTTCTCATCACCACCACGATCATGACCATGTTGATGCTGTTTCTATGGCGGCGACCGGTGCATCTCCTTTAATCATTGACATGCCGGGCGAGTTTGAAAAGATGGGAGTGAGGATTTTTGGCTTTAAGAGTTTTCATGACGATAAAGAAGGCTCTGAAAGAGGCGAAAATATTCTCTACAAGATCGAAGCTGAAGGTATCTCCGTCCTTCACTGCGGCGACTTAGGGTTTGTTCCCGAAGACAGTTTTCTTGACGTTATAGGAGATGTTGACATTCTTATGATTCCGACGGGCGGATTTTATACTATTGATCCGGCGCAAGCATCAGAGTTAGTAAAAAAGATCGAACCCGCAGTCGTCATTCCGATGCACTTTAATCACGGAAAATTAGATCAAAAAAACTTCGGTCAACTGTCGCCGGTTGAAGAATTTACCAAAAAATTCGGAATTGAAAAACCCGTCCTCCTTCCCAAATTAGTTTATAAAAGAGAAGAAGTAGAAGAAGAGATGAAGATTGTTGTGCTAGAGATTTAAGTAAAAAGTCAAAAGTTAGAATTCAAAAGTTCAAGTCAAAATTAAAAAGTTTTTAACTGCTTTTAACTTTTTACTTGTATTTTTGACTTTTGCCTTTTGAATTTTGACTTAAAATATGACTACAATATCAAGTGATGCTTTAAAAGTTCCGCCTCATGATCTTGAAGCAGAGCGGTCTGTCTTGGGAGCGATTTTGATTGATTCGGGAGCGATCAATCTTGTGTCGGAATTTTTAAAAACAGAACATTTTTATACTCTTGAACATCAATTGATCTACTCGGCGATGCTGACTCTTTTTGAAAAACAGCAGCCTATAGACGTTGTTACCATCCAGGACGAACTAAAAAAAACCGACTCCTTGAAAAAAATCGGCGGTAAGAGTTACCTTTCTGATTTAATAAATACTGTTCCTACTTCGGCATATGTAGAGAACTACGCCAACATTGTCAAAAATCATTTTATTAAAAGAAGGCTGATTGATCTGTTTTCAAGAATGGTGGAAAAAGCTTTTGACGAAAAAGGCGACGTCAAAAAACTCATTGATGAAGCAGAAGTGGAAATATTTTCTTTGGCGCAACAGCATCTGCACCGTGACTTTATCGAGTTGAAAGAAGTTCTTGCCGAAAGCTTTGAAAGACTGGAAGAGTTTATGAAAAAAGGCAGTCATCTTAGGGGTGTGCCGACTGGTTTTACCGATTTGGATACGAGATTAGCGGGAATGCAGGATTCAAACTTACTGATTTTGGCGTCGCGGCCCGGAATCGGAAAGACCACTTTGGCTTTGAATATAGCTTTATCAGTTGCTACGAAAGACCGCCTTCCGGTCGGGTTTTTCTCGCTAGAAATGAGCAAAGAAGAGTTGGTCGATCGGTTATTAGTCGGTCAAGCTGATATTGACGCCTGGAGACTAAAGACTGGTAGGCTGTCCGACGATGATTACAAAAAACTGACCGAGGCAATGGGAGAGTTATCAGAGGCGCCGATCTTTATCGACGACACGCCAGGCGCCTCGATCTTGGAAATGAGAACAAAAGCAAGAAAATTAATGATAGAAAAAAACATTAAATTATTGATTGTTGACTATCTTCAGTTGGCCATTGCTGGCAGATATTATGAATCCCGCGTTAATGAAGTTTCGGCGATTTCCCAGGGATTAAAAAACTTAGCGCGCGAACTGAAAATTCCGGTATTGGCGATTTCCCAACTTTCTCGGGCAGTCGAGCAGCGGGGGACAAGAAAACCTCAACTGGCCGATCTTCGTGAATCAGGCGGGATTGAACAGGACGCAGACGTTGTTATGTTCCTTTATCTTGAGGAAGAGTCGGAAGATATCTTAGATCAGAATAAAAGATTGGTTAAGCTCTACATTGCCAAGCATCGCAACGGCCCAACCGGCGAAATGGACTTGATGTTCCGCGGCGACCGTGTTAAGTTCTACGGAGTGGAAAAATAACCTCTGCATATTAGCTTGACAAAAGAAGACGGATTTTCTATAATAAGGAAAGTTAGAAATTAAGAAAAATTCTATGCAACAGATC
>PFOE01000015.1 GCA_002792355.1 Candidatus Roizmanbacteria bacterium CG_4_10_14_0_2_um_filter_36_35
CGTCGCCATTATTTTAATCGTTACCGGCGCCATCATCATTTCGCTTTTCTAACGCTTCTTTTGATTGAAATATATCCTATAGTTTGATACAATTATCGTCAATATGGATAAGGAAACGAGAACGTCTCTCTTTTTAGATCCAAAGCTGTGTTTTGATGACCAAGGATATGTAAAAAACAGATTATTCCACCCATTTCAAGTAGTTGAAAATTTTAAAAATTTAAATAAGCCTGAAAGAAAAGAATTTGTCAAAAAAGTAGCCTGTCAATTAGTTTCTGATCCTGAATATTGTGAATGTTTTTTTAACTATATAGAAAATGATCACCGGAAAAATCCTGAAGACATAGTTGCAATAGGAGAGATAAAAGGTTGTTTATGTTCTGGTTATTTAGAGAAAGCGGCAATGACTCAAGACACCTTTTCATTAACCGAAGAACAGCTTTTAGGTTTTGCGAGAATGTCTTTGGGAGATGGAGCCAAAATTGGTCCTAAGGTAATGAGAGGATTTGTCCAGGGGACAACCAGCTCTAAGATAAAAGGGAAGTCCGAGAAAGAAATAAAAGAACAATTTATCAAAGATAAATCTATATCAGATGAGTTTGTAGAGGCGATTGCTGAAACACAGGATAGAACAGTAGAGTTGTTTTATAGATTGACAAGTGCGATTCTGCCAACAGGCGATCAAGGATTATATAGACTACTATTTAATTTATTAAACTTCCAAACTCCAATTTTAAAAGAAACTGACTATCAAGCGCCATTATATATTTTAGGAAAGATAGCAATTCATGACGATTCCTTAGCAAAGATGCAGATTGTTGACCATGTAATTGAACTTTTCAGTAAGATTCTACCAGACATTGCTAAAAAAGATTCAGAATATTTTTCAGACGTAATTCAAAGCTTTCCTTTTAATCAAGAATATATTTCTATTCTAAATAGAAACGAATCAAGAGCAGAAAGAATAACGAAAGTTTATAAGGAAATTAGAGAAACAGTTGAGAAACGAGGCATATTCGCACCTGTTGTTGCCGATGAAGCTGAGGCAGTAATAAATGAATATGGAAGCCCTTTTCCTTTAGATCATCCTGATAATCAATTCGTCAAAACTGATCCACTATGGTTTTTATATACAAAATTAGCTTCCGAATACCTGCTTAGTAGAGGAGAGATTGATAGTCCAGTTTGTCTGGTAGCTTTTCCTGATAATACGATTCGATCTGTCAATATAGCCAAAGGAAAGGGAGACAACTTTACTGCAGCAAGAATACTAATAAAATATGTTATTAACCAACACCACATAGAAGGTTATGAGGATCATTTTTTCCCGATCTCAGTATTAGAATATTTAAAACCGCAACTTTCTTCTGAACAAAAAAGACAGTTAGAGATTAACCTTGAGACTATAAAAACTAGTTCAAAAACTCCGAGTCGTGGTATCCCTGAAGAAGGGGTAGTTTTTGTTATGAATGAGCATAAAAAACAGGGAATTGAGGCTTGTAATATTTTTTTCGATCAAAGCGGAAGAAAAGTTCGCCTGACAGTTGGTAACTATGATTTAAATTTCCTATTAGATAATCAGCTTAATCTTTGTTATCCTAATGGCGAATTGTTGGATTTAACTGAAGAAGCCAGACTCTGGTGGGGAAATCTTATCTTGTCTAATCTCGAGGCCTTTACTTCATATACAAGAGAAGAGGATATTATTTTGAGCGATCTGGCAGGAGTATCTATGACAGAAGCAGTTGAATCAACAAGAAAACAGCTTTTAAAAAGAAGAGGTCATCTAAGAAGAGAACCTCCAAATAGAGGTTATACTGAGGAGCAGAGAATGAAAGTACTAGAGTTAAGATGGCCCTTACCAAGGATAGAAAGTTTGGATCTTAAAACATTCAATGAGGGCCAAACCCTTACTAGATTTAAAGGTCAATATACCTATGTTTTACCTTTAGAAAGAGAGAAAAGAAACGAGCCTTTACGTTTAAAAGCCCCCAATGCTTTAAAAAAAATTCTAGAATCTATTGGTTAAAATAAGCACTTAGATATTTTGTATTTTTTTGATAAGATAAAATCATAATATGAATCCCCAAACTTTTACCTTAAAAAACGGCCTACAGGTTGTTTTTGTTGATACTAAGACTTTTCCTACCTTAACGACGCTGCTTTTAGTCGGCGCCGGCAGTCGCTATGAAAGTGAAAAAGATAACGGGGTGGCTCATTTTTTTGAACACATGGCTTTTAAAGGAAGCAAAAAATATCCTAATTCTTTTATCATCTCCTCGACCGTTGAAGGCTTCGGTGGAATTTTTAATGCTTTTACCTCCAAAGACCACACTGGATATTGGATAAAAGGTACGAACGAGAATTTTGGAACAATGATTGACGTGATTGCTGACATGATCCAAAATCCGCTTCTTATCAATGAAGAAATCGAAAGAGAAAAAGGAGTAATCAAAGAGGAAATTAATATGTATGAAGATACGCCGCAGAGAAAAATAGGAGAAATCTTTGAAAGTCTTCTTTATCCAGACCATCCATTGGGATTTGAAATTGCCGGAAGCAAAGAAACCGTCCAGTCATTTGATCGACTAACATTTACAAATTATATTAAGAATCTTTATCAGCCGAGTAATGCCGTTCTTGTGGTTGCGGGTGGCCTAATGTCATCGCGAGCGAAGCGAAGCGATCTCAAAAATAAGGAGATTGCTTCGTCGACTTCGTCTCCTCGCAATGACATGTTGGCTTTAATCGAAGAAAAATTCAGCAATTGGAAAAACGACAAACGTTTATCATTTATACCTATCAAAGAAAGTCAAACAAAGCCCCAAATGTTAATAAAATATAAAAAAACCGAACAAGCACATTTTAGTTTAGGTTTCAGAACATTTTCTTTTAACGACCGCAGAAAGTATATTTTAAATATCCTTTCAGTAATTTTAGGAGGAGGAATGTCCAGCCGGTTATTCATCCAAGTTCGAGAAAGACGTGGACTATGTTATTACATCTCAACTGTAACAGAACTCTATCACGACTGCGGTAACATTGTTACCCAGGCCGGAGTGACAAAAGACATTGATAAAATCAAAGAAGCAGTTGAAGCGATACTAGCTGAACATAAGAAAATTATTAGGGGCGAGATAAAAGATGATGAGTTAAAAAGAGCTAAAGAATTAATTAAGGGGCGTTTATTATTATCACTTGAGGACTCGGCCAATGTGGCTTCTTTTTTCGGAACAAAGAAAATTCTCCAAAATAAGATTGAGACGCCGGAAGAAATTATCAAGAAAATCGAAGCCGTGACCGTTGAAGAAATATCAAGACTAGCAAAAGATATTTTTACGTCGGGAAGATTGAATTTTGCTTTAATTGGGCCGTTTGAGGAAAAAAATTTCCAAAGTATTCTTAATATTTAAGTAAATATTGTGAAGAAAGTCTGGATCATTATCTTCTTGGGTTTATTAATCTATGGTTTTTCCTTATTTAATGGTTTTGTCTGGGATGATGAAGTGGTGTTCCAAAATTCAATTTCGCCATTTGACAGTACTTATTATCGACCGGTAACTTCTGTTATTCGTTCAACAATTTACAATATATTTGGACCGCGACCGTTTTTTTTCCATTTTTTTCAGTTAATCTTTCATATTGTTACGGCAGTATTTATATACTATCTTTTTAAACGTTTTTTTAAGGAGACTCTTTCTTTAATTTTGGCTTTAATTTTTCTTGTTCATCCGGCCAATGTTGAAGCTGTTTCTTTTGCTTCAGCAATGCAAGAGGTTTTATTTACCTTAACTGGGTTGACAGGATTATATTTATTTATCAGTTCTAAGAACCTTTCAATTGCTAAAATTTTTTTATCAACGGTAATTTTATTAATCGCTCTTCTAATGAAAGAAACAGCCATAGTTTTCTTTGTTTTAGTTTTTTGTTATTTGTTCCTTTTTAAAAAAAACAAGCAAAATGTTTTAATAAACTATTCTATCTTGATCGTTATCTTATTAATGACTTATTTGTTAGTTAGGATTTCAGGCGGAAATCTCTATATCCATGGTCAGGGTCTTTTCCCGATTATGCGCGTTTCTTTCATTACCCGTCTTATGAATATTCCCTTAATAATTAAATATTATCTCGGTATGTTTTTTTTCCCGATAAATTTAGCCATTGCCCAGCATTGGGTGATTAAATTACCAAGTTTTATCAATTTTTTTCTGCCTTTAATTTTAGAAGTTCTGCTTTTTTTGACCGCTGTTATTTATTCTCTAAAAAAGAAAGACAAAATTTTTGCCTTTTTCTTCCTTTGGTTTT
>PFOE01000093.1 GCA_002792355.1 Candidatus Roizmanbacteria bacterium CG_4_10_14_0_2_um_filter_36_35
GTTACAATACGCTACTCCTCAGGAAATGTTAGAATTGGAGTATTCGAAATTACCATTATTAGTTAATGTTGCACTTAATCATTGAATGCAGGGTTTATAACGATTTATTTTTATAAGTGTATAATTTTCTTATGAAATCTGCACTTATTGTAATAGATGTTCAAAATTTCCATATTAACAGTAAAACTTCAGAATTGCCAAAAAAAATTGATGAACTTATCAAAAGTCATCAATTTGATTATATATTATTTACTCAATTCATTAATAAAAAAAATTCTAATTTTGTTAAAAAACTCCAGTTTAAAAAAATGTTTAATTCCCTTGACGTTGATATATATAAATCTCTCCAAAAGTATTTAAAAAATAATAATGTTTTTACAAAGACAAGTTATTCTATTTTTAAATCAGATAAGTTTGTCAGATTTTTAAAAGCAAACAGAATAAAAAAATTATTCCTTTGTGGATTTGATTATGATGCTTGTGTTCTAGCTTCAGCTTTTGAAGCATTTGATTTGGGTTATGACGTTAGAGTTTTAACAGATCTAACATTAAGTCATACCCATGAAAATTTTAATAAAGCTGCAAACATTATTGTTAACAAAATATTCAAAAAAAACTAACATCCTCACCCCCGGAGTGCCACTCCCGGTGTGCGAGTATTAAACTTGGGAATAAAACTCTATAGTATAATATCTTCATGACGAAACAGATTATCAGTTCAAGATTTTTTCAAAGACTCCTTGAGATTATAGTTCCTATTGGCTCCTGGTTTTTTATTACTCTTCCTTTATGGCTTTCGCCATTTCACCCGGCAATCGTCGCCTATTTCATCATTGCTTTTGACCTTTATTTTTTTTACAAATCGATTATCACCGCCTATTCGGCGGTTCTTTCTTACAGCGAAATTCTTTTTCACTCAAAGATCAACTATCATAAAAAACTGGAAAAACTAAAAAATAGCTCTTTTCTCAACCACTTCGTCGTCGTCCCTAATTTTAAAGAACCTCTACATAAATTAGATTCCACCATCAACTCTTTTGTAGAGAATAACTATCCGTTTAAAAAAATTTATCTGGTCTTGGCTTTTGAAAAAAGAGAAGTCGAGGTTTTAGAAAAAGCAAAGTTTTTGACCAAAAAATATCAAGGCTTTTTTAAAGATATCTTGGTTACTTACCACCCAGACCTGCCTCATGAAGAACCAGGAAAGGCGAGCAACCAAACCTACTCAGTCAAAATCGTTGACAAATATGTAGTTAATAATCATCTAAGGAGAGAGGAAACTCTGATTACTATCTGTGATGCTGACAGTTATCTTCCAAAAAATTATTTTTCTTATCTGTCTTTCAGCTACTTGAAAGACAAGGATAGAATCTATCATTTTTACTGGGCGCCTGTCCTTCTCTATAACAATTTTTGGAAGCTGCCTCTTTTTGTCAGAATTCAAGCGACCCTTTCTTCAATTTTACGATTAGCTTTTCTTTCTCAAAGAAATAACCTTATCCAGGTGTCAACTTATTCGACCAGTCTTTGGCTCTTGAAAAAAGTCAACTTTTGGGATGTTGATATTATTCCCGAAGACTGGCATATTTATTTTCAAGCTTTTTTTACTTTTGGGGAAAAAGTGAAAACCATTCCTCTCTTTACGATTGTCAACGGCGATGCTGTTTATTCAGGAGCGACTCTTAAAACTTTTGCCAACCGATACGAACAGGAAAAACGCTGGGCTTGGGGAGTGAGCGACGTTGGCTATGTTCTGAAAAAATCTTTCCAAACACCTCATATTAATTTTTGGGTTAAATTGAGAAAAGTGATTTTTGTCGCTGAAACACATCTCTTTTGGCCAGTGTCGTTTTTTATCTTGACTATCAGCGCCTCAATACCGCCTCTAATCAATCCGATTTTTAAAAGAACTGTTCTTGGATTCCTTCTACCAAAATTGTCCGGTTTAATATTGACCTTGTCTATGACAATGTTAATCCTGTATATTTATTTAGACATTAAAATTCGCGCCAGAGTCAATATGAAAACACCATTTTTTAATTTACCTCTCCTCATGGTTCAATGGTATCTACTTCCCGTTGTTTCTTTCTTTTTCTCTTCCCTTCCGGCGCTCGATGCCCACACTAGAATATTATTGGGAAAAAAGTTAAAATATAAAGTGACAGAAAAAGTTTAACAGACCCAACTATGTTTACTTGGCTTTTTACTAAAACTCCGCTAACGTTTCTCGTCCAGAGTCTTTGGCGGGACGAAGCTTTCTCTTATTTCTTGGCTAAAAAAAATATCCTGGAAATTCTTATTCTTTCAGCAAAAGACTTTAGCCCGCCTTTATATCATTTAATTCTCCACTTTTGGATCAAAATCTTTGGCGGCTCGGAAATCGCCTTAAGAAGTCTTTCGATTGTTTTTTTCTGGGCCACTATTTATGTTGTTTTTCTCTTTTTAAACGATATTTTCAAACTGAAACTAAAAAAATCCTTTTTTTACCTTTTGCTTTTTATTATTAATCCCCTATTAACTTATTATGCTTTTGAGGTGCGAATGTATTCGTTGTTTGCTTTTTTATCAACTCTCTCCTTTTATACTCTTTTCAAAAAAAATTCTACTCTTTATATTTTATCTTCCATCCTCGGTTTATATACTCATTATTTTATGATCTTTGTCATTATTGGACAGTTTTTATTCTTGACTATTAATAGAAAAAAAAGTTTTTCTTTTCCATTATTGTCATTTTATTGGCCAATCATCGCCTTTGTTCCCTGGATTTTGTTGGTTGTTTTTAACGGAAATCTACCAGGTTCTTTCTGGATTAATAAACCATCTTTTCAATCTGTCTTCGGTTTTTTAGGAATCATTTATACCGGCAACGAGTCGTCATTTTATGTCAATAATTTTCTCGTAAACAAAATTAATACTAATATTTTCTTTCTGACAGTTGTTTTAGTAATAATCTTGATTTACGGTTATTTTTATCATAAAAAACTCTTAAAGAAAGAGCGGTTGATTTTTCAATTTGTTCTTATCTGGGGATTAATAATTCCCGTAACGGTTGGTGTTTTATCATTTATTAAACCTGTTTATTTTCCTCGTTATCTTATCTTTGCTACAATTGGTTTCCTTTTTACAGTGATTTTTATCATAGAAAAATTACCAACTTTACCACGGATTCTACTAATAATAGTTTTATTTATTCTTACTGTTAACTATCAACGTTTAGAAATAGAGTATAAAAAAAAGGCTGATATGAGAACGGTGTTGGCAGAAATCAAGGCGATTGCCAAAGAAAACGACTCGGTTTATGTATCAAGCGAGCTTGATTTTTTCACCGCTCAATATTATTTTGAAGAAAATAAAGTATATATTTGGGGTAAGAGCTATAATGAAATCCCCAATTATGTTGGTAAAGTCTTAATTCCTAAGGAAAAAATCGCCTCTACCTTGCCATTTTATCCAAAAAAAGCTTACGTTCTCTCTCCTGACGGACAATACTCTATCCAAGCGATGTATTAATGTTATAATTAACTATTCTTTCGGGGTTTAGTGTGTGAATCACAATCGGATGTTAAACTCATCGAGTCCGTCTAAGACGGGCACGACCAGGCGCAATTCCTGGAGCGACCGTTAACCCTGTACCCAACGTAGTATCAGGGTAAGTCGGGAAGAAAGAAAGAAGAGCGTTATTAATTTACCCCGAAAGGGGTATTTTTTATGAGTAATAAAAAATTTTCCGTCAGGCAATTGGCGATTGCCGCCGGTCTCTCCGCTTTCTCAGCGGTTGTACAGTTAATTCATATTGGTTATCAGTCGCCCCAGTTTGGTATGTGGATCGATATCGTTGCTGTTACTTGGATCATGGCTTTTTTTTTATTCGGATTAAGAAGCTCTATTCTTGTTTCTTTAGTCGGTGCTTTAGTAATCACTTTATTTGCTCCTGATACTTGGCTTGGGGCCAGTATGAAATGGGTAGCCAGTATGCCTATGTGGTTATCTTTGGCTGTCTGGATCTTAATCCTAAAAAAATCTCCAAATCTTTATCGTCAGCCAAAACACCTCATTTTACCTATTTTAATTGGCCTTATTATCCGCTGTCTACTTATTCTTCCTTTAAATTATTACTATGCGATACCGATCTGGACTGGATTAACTACCGCAAAAGCGATGGCAATTATTCCTTGGTATATAATCGTTCTTTTTAACACAATTCAAGGGATAATTGATGTTGTTGCTGCCTGGATATTAGTATTCAAATTCAAACTTAAACGATTTGCTAAACATTAACTATGAAAAACGGTATTCTTTTTGATAAAGTATCTTTTTCTTATGAAAAAGGTTCGCGTCAATTGACAAATATCAACATTCAAATTAATAAAGGGGCCTTTTTAGGCATTACTGGAGTTAACGGTAGCGGCAAAACCACTTTTACTTTGTTAATGAATGGCCTTATCCCCCAACAGATTAAAGGCAGCTTTAAAGGCAATGTCTATATTGATGGAATCAATAGTAGAGAGAAACCTGTTTCTTATTTTGCCAAATCAGTCGGCTTAGTCTTTCAAAATCCTGACTTTATGCTTTTTAATCTAACCGTAAAAGAAGAGATTGAGTTTGGACTGAAGAATTTACAATTGGAAAAACATAAGGAAAGAATCAGCAAGGCTTTAAAAACTATCAGTATGGCTGGATATGAAAGACGCGATCCGCAAACTTTGTCTTTGGGCCAAAAACAAAAAATCTGTCTGGCGGCCGTCTTGGCTCAAGATCCAGATTATATTGTCCTTGACGAGCCAACTGCCATGCTTGATTATAGAAGCGCTGTCAATTTATATAAACTATTGCAATCTCTGAACGAACAAGGGAAAACTATTATCATCGTCGAGCATGATACTGATTTCCTCAATGAATATACTGATCAAGTGATTGTCTTAAACCAAGGTCGAATCGCTCTAAAAGGAAAAACTAAAACTATTTTTTCCGATACAAAAAAATTAGAAAAGATTGGAATAAAAATTCCCCGTCTCAAACCATGAAAAATTTTTTTGCCAGTTTAAAAATTATTTTTTTAATTACTTTCACGATAGCAACACTTAATATAAAAAATTATTTGTTTTTAACTAGATTATTATTTATATTGTTTATTTTTTTATGGTTGACTCCTTCAAGAAAATTGGTTTTTAGCAGATTAAAAATTCTATTGCCGGTCGCCATCATGATATTTGTCCTACAGATAATTTTCAATCAATCGCAATCTCTTATCTGGCGGATAGAGTTTGCTTATTTTGTTTTCATTAGAATCGCTATAGTCAGTCTGGCTGTTTTATTTTTTATGACAGTCGTCTCGACGTCTGAAATAATCTTGGCTTTTTGGTTTCTTCCTAAAAACATTAAGCTTGTGTTAACGATGACATTTTATTTTATTCCGACAATTTTTAAGGAAACCGGGCAAATAATTCTGGTACAAAAATCAAGAGGTCTAAAAACTTTCAGTTGGAATATCGCTCCCTTAATCGTTCCTCTTCTTCATCGAATTTTTATTAGAGCGGAAGCTTTATCGTTAGCAATTATTTCCCGTGGCTATGAAGAATAAGAGAGATTTTTGGTATCAAGACAAAATCGTACATGGCGGCGGCGGCGGAAGAACAATTGGTTTTCCGACGATCAATTTAAACCAAAAGCCATTTATCAATCATCTCAAAGAAGGTGTTTATTCTGCCAAAGTAAAATATCTGAGTAAAGTTTATTTGGGAACTTTGTACTTCGGACCAAGACTTATTAATAAAGAAACCAAGCCAATCTTAGAAATACATATATTGGATTTTGACAAAGATATTTATGGCGAAACCGTTGAGTTTAAAATCGGCCAATATATTAGGGAGGTTAAAAAGTTTGAAAGTTTAGAAAGTTTGAAAAGACAGATAAAAAAAGATGTTGAAAAAATCAGATCTCTTTGAGAATTTCTCAACACTATTATGGCCCGGTTGCCATTCCTTTAACTTTCCACTGATTACCTTCTTTAACTAATCCAACAAAGCGGACATTCTCGCCTTTTTTAAATCCGTAATATGGAATTGGTCCACCAGCTGAACTCGGATCCATCACCACATCCAAAGTCACCATATACTGGTGTCTTGTTTCAGTCCAGTCTTCTTTCATTGATTCTTCGATTTTTATTACCTTAACAGATTTCATAGCACTAAACTGAACCCCAAATGCTTGTTTTGTACTATCATCAGAAGTAATAATTGATGGCATCATCATCACCGCATCACTTACTTTACCTTCATCAATAAGAGTAAAGAAATTATTGATGATATCTTTTTCCTGTGGTAAAGGTACGATATTATTTCCTGTTTTTGTTGGTTCTTTTGTTGGCTCAGTCGTTGGAGCTGATACTAATCCCTGATTTTCTCCTTTTTGAATTCTTTCAA
The DNA here is from genome assembly GCA_002792355.1 of Candidatus Roizmanbacteria bacterium CG_4_10_14_0_2_um_filter_36_35. Taxonomy (GTDB): domain Bacteria; phylum Patescibacteriota; class Microgenomatia; order UBA1406; family GWC2-37-13; genus GWC2-37-13. The sequence goes on from PFOE01000093.1 coordinate 6,423, forward strand.
CTACTTTAATCGCCAGTTGAATATTTTCTTCATTATTAATAACTTCAATATCACTTCGACCGACTGTCACAAATCTATTAGGATTTAAAACTAAATAGATGTTATTTATTTGATTATCACCCTGCCAAACGACAAAATGATCCATTTTAATCCTGGAATCTTGTTTTACAGTTCTATTTAATAAAACAGCCCCTTTTTTTTGGTTTTCAACATTTAAATCTTCGACATGAATGGTGATAAAACTATTTTCTTTAACATAATATTTACAAGTATGAGTACCGGTCATGTCAAACCTTTCGGTTTTTATAATTGATTTGTTAGTAACTGATTGGATCCATTCTTTAGAAAATTCTGCGCAGACATCTTCTCCAACTTTTATCTCTTTTTTAAAGAGATTAACAATTGGATTAGAAGATGAGGTTGAGCTTTTATTAGACTGACCGCGAGCAAGTAATATATAACCAACTAAACCTAAGATTATTAAGATTGGAATTAATTTTTTCATATGTTGTAATTTTGGCAAAATATCTGAATAAAGTCAAATCAGTTACTTTATACAATTATCTCTTTTTTTATAAATTACTGAGGCATCTCGAAATCCACAAGCTTCTTTTGTACAATCCGGAGTATCGTCTTTTGGATAGAAATACAAAATCACACATTTACCTTTGTAATCGGATAGTTTATGAACTTTTCAGTCTTGATCAGGAAGCGAAAAATCTTTTGCTTTCATAAAAAGATGATAATTTATTTTTGTTAAATTTTACCTATGTTATACTCTTTTTAAATGAAAAAGGCTATTATTATTTCTTTTTATATCTTTATTCTCATAATTCTTCTTTTTTATCACACCCACGGCTTAACTTTTCATGACAATGGCTATATCGTCCATTCCGCTCAACAACTCCAACAAGGAAAAGTAATTTACCGTGATTTTGACTTTGTTTATACCCCACTCTCTGTATTCCTGACCGCAATTGCATTTAAGCTTTTTGGTCAAAACCTTTTTGCTGAAAGATTATTTATATTTTTCCTCTCTTTGACGACAATATTTTCTATTTATAAAATTTGTCTTATTTTTACCCGCCGAAAAGAAATTTCTTATACCGTAGTATTGATCTATCTATTTTGGGGTCCTGGTCATATAAATTTTTTTTCTCCAGTAATGCTTTCCATTGATCTTGGCATATTAGGACTTTTCTTTCTAATGAGAGGTCTTGAAACAAAAAAATTTAAATATTTTTTTCCAGCCGGAATACTAAGTGGATCTGTTTTGCTGTCAAAACAGAACTTCGGATTAGCAATACTATTAACTGTTATTTTTTTCTTTCTTGTTATAAAAATTCCTAAAAAAATTAAATCTGTTTTATTTTTTATTCTTGGTTATTTTACAGTTATCATTGCCTTTTTAATCTACCTTGTTACTACTAATTCATATGGTCCGTTTATTAGTAATATGTATTTTTATATCATAAAAAAAATAATAATTGAGAACACCTTAAAGACACCATTTATTTACGAAGGAGCACTTATCTACATCTTACCTAAAATTGGCCTATATCTTTTTCCTGCCCTTATATCAGCAGTCGCCATTTTTACTGCATTCAAAAAATATAGAAATTATCTTTTTTTAGCAGTATTCGTTTTATTTTTTTACTTGTTTGGGATCAGGCCCGAGACTGATTATATCCATCTTTCTCCTTTGCTATCTCTAACTGGTTTGTCCCTTATTTTTTTATGGAAATCAGAAATAAAAATCGTAAAACAACTATCTTGGTTATTCTGCATAACCCTTATTACTGTTGGTTTATATACAAGCCTTTTTAAAGGTTATTACCGATGGGAACGTCCGCTCTCAGAAAATAGATATTTTATTGTAGAAAAAACCATCCAGATTTGGTCGGACCCGAACTATAAAACTATAGTTCCTTTTCTTGTCAAAAATATTAATCTATATTCAAAACCTGAAGATTATATCTTTGTAAATTTTAATGCTCCTCTTATCTACTTCATCGCAAACAGGAGAGACCCGACTCGTTTTTCTTATATATCTCATTACGCAACCTCAGAAATATTTCAGAAAGAAATTATTAATAATTTAATTAATAAAAAAGTTAAGTTAATTATTGCCGACTCTTCCCTTAAAAAAAACGGTACGCCTATTGATATATATATTCGTAAAAACTATCGTGTATTAGAAAGTCTAGGAGAATACTTTATTCTTTTAAAAACTCATTAAACTTACGAGATTACTAATGTTGCCCAGCCTCGATTTGCCCGTGAACCAGTCCCGCTGAGCGGGACGGTTCAGGGCCCTATACCGAACGATGGTTCTGGTATAGGGAACGATTGCTCGGGGGCATGGATTTGAACCACGATAACGACTTTCAGAGAGTCGTGTCCGACCATTAGACGACCCCCGATGTAAATTTTATTTTTAAAGAGCCATTTAGACAACCGGGCAATTAATGACTATATTTTACCAAATAATTACTCTAGCAATAAGCCTCTTCTTTACCGTCTCCTTTAATATTTTATAAAGTAGTTGATTTTGGCTTTAGACTTTAAATCAGCCACGAAAGTCTGAATTTTTTCCTGAAGTTTTTGCTGTTTGATTGCTTCTTTTGCCTGATCTTTTGTTAATTCTAAAGTAGATTGATCTTTTTGACTGGCTAAGTAATCGTCTATCTCTTTATCGGTGACGGAAATGTTGCTCGTGGCCATTTTTGTCACCAAAAGCTGTAATTTGATTTCATCTGTCAAATCTTTTTTTGTCATTCCCTGTTGTTGTAATAAATCATCAAGCGTTGCTCCTTGAGAAGCAATATTTTTCTCAACTTTGGATATCTCCATGTTGACTTCATTTTCAGAAACGCTTATATTTCTTTTTTTTCCTTCTTGATTAATTAAAGTTTTAAGAATAATGGTGTCAAGAGTAGTTTTACCTCCCTGTTTTTCCAACTCTTTGATAACTGATAAACGACTGATCAGCTGTCCGTTAACCGATGCAGCGAAAAAAAGTTTTTTCCCTAAAAAGATAAGGCCGGTAATGATGAGAATAATAAAAATATATACTATTGCCTTCTTCATTATTGTCTTATGTCTCTTTTCCGTTTTTGCCATAGTTAATGTTACAAAAAAAATATTGAAAATCAAATGCAACTATTAAAACTCGCGTATATGTGAGATAATGAAGTTATTCATTAAAAATTATGAACAAAAATAAAATCTTTGTTGGTAACTTGCCTTTTTCCATGAGCGGCTATTCTTTAAAGGATCTATTTTTTCATTACGGCCAGATTACCGATGTTGAGATTATCTCTGAATCAAACACAGGAAGATCAAAGGGTTTTGGCTATATTACTTTTTTCAATCAATCAGATGCCAAAAAAGCCCGGTTGGGAATGAACGGCAAAGACGTCGAAGGACAAAACATCATCGTCAACATCACCTGATTTAAACAAGTGGTATATCGAGAAAAATTTATTGCTCTAATCTTCTAAAAGAATAGTTTTGTAGCGTATAGTCTACAGACAAAAACTAAATAGTATTTTAAGATTGAAATATTAATAATTTTTTGTTTAAATAAAATACCTATGATTTCAGATAAAGATATTAAAAAACTAGAAATAGTTTTTGTCACCAAAGAAGAATTTAAAAAAGAAATTAATGATTTAAAAAGAACCGTTGTAACAAAAAGAGAATTTAATAGAACCAGTGATGAAATTATTGATAGTATTAAGCAAGTCATCAATATGATTGGAGAATCTTTGGAAGATAATAAGGAACAGGATAATATTCTTGACGATCACGAAAGACGTCTTGATAAAGTCGAAGACAAGGTTTTCTCTTTAACCTAAAAAACTACGGTATCGGGAAACGAAGACTGAACTTTTTAACTTCTTTAAACTTAATTATATTCTTGACAAGAATGATATCTTTGTATACAATGTATACGTTGTAATTTATTAATTAAAAACTATGAAAAATAAACAAAAAGTACTTCATGCCCGGGTGTCTGATGAACTTTATGACAAGATTTCCCAAAAGGCCAAGAAACACCGAGTGACGATATCCAATTTTGTTCGAACTTTGATTGAAGACTATTCAGAACTATCAGGAGATGTTTTTGAGATTATTGACGATAAAATTCGGGAACACCTAAAGAAAAAGAAAGAAGAGGTTCTC
>PFOE01000041.1 GCA_002792355.1 Candidatus Roizmanbacteria bacterium CG_4_10_14_0_2_um_filter_36_35
CATAAACAACCGGTACACCTTTATTTCTCAAATCTTTTACGACTTCGTGATTATAATCAACCACCACAAAAGGAATTTGGCAAAGCATCAAGGCTCTTCCCAGCCAACCCCCTACCCGGCCGTAGCCGCAAATGACAATATGGTTTTCCAATTGAAGCTGGTCTCCTAAACTCCCGCAATCGTTTTTCAAAAGATAAGGCCGGAAGCGGGATTTGATTAAATATCTGTAAATTTTCGGCGCCCAATTAAAAATAAACGGCGTGAGGGTAATGGTAACTAAGGCCACGGAAATTATCAGTGAATAGGTTTCCGTTGAAATTAAATTTTGCCCCAACCCGAGCCGGCCCAAAACAAAGGAAAATTCTCCGATTTGGACCAATCCGGCGGCCACCAGAAAGGAAACTTTAAAGTGATAGCCTAAAAAGAGAGAGACGATCAAACAAATAACAAACTTCACCGAGATTATCATTAAAGCCAGTCCCAAAATCAATCGTAAATTGGCCAGAAAAAACGACGGGGTCAGCATCAGGCCCAAAGAAACAAAAAAGACAATCGAAAAAACATCCCGCAATGGCCGAATTTCGGAAAAAACCGCGTGATTTTGGGCCGATTCGGAAATTAATATACCGGCCAAAAACGCTCCCAGAGCGAAAGACAAACCCAAAACGGAAGTCCCGAAAGCGGAAAGTAGGCATAAAGTGACAACCGTCAAAATAAGAATTTCTCTTGAATTAACCGCCGCTACCTTGTCCATCAATCGAGGAATTAAAGCCCGGCCTAAAACTAAACATAAACCCAACAAAAAAATAATTTTTCCAATTGTCAAAAGAATATTACTCAAACCAAGACTTCCCAGAGCGAAAATCTGGGGTAATATTAAAACCATTGGCAAAACCGCTAAATCTTGAACTAACAACCAACCAATCATAATTTCCCCGGGTAAGGTATCCAACTCGCCCTTTTCGGCCAGAATTTTGGTCACGATCGCCGTTGAGGAAAGGGAAAAACAAGACCCTAAAAATAATGAGGTATAAAAATCAAAACCAAATTTTGGAAAAACCACCACACCAAACAAAATTGTCAGTAAAATTTGAATTAAGGCACCCCAAAAGGCAATGTTTCTAACTTTGCTTAAGCGGGAAAAAGAGAATTCAACCCCAATGGAAAACATTAATAGGGCAACGCCGATTTCCGCCAAGCTGCCAATCGCCTGCTGACCTTGAGCCGTCCGAATAATTAATCCGCCCAACAGAATTCCGGAAAGAACATAACCTAAAATTAGCGGTTGGCGGATTTTTTTGGCAATCAAGCCGCCGATTAAGGCTAATATCAAAATCGCCAGAAGATTAAAAGCAAGAACCGTATCGGGCATTAAATACTATACTAAACCAGATCAAGCAAGCAGTCAATCAGAGTAATGTCATCCTGGGCGTAGCGAAGGATCTAGTGGCAACGCTTCGCCAAGTCTGACTTGACTTCGTTAGATTCCTCGTTTACCCTGTAAGGATTTCACTCGGAATGACGACAAGACGTTTTCCAATTCCTCTGGTAATGACGATTTAAATTCAACTGGTTTACCAGTTTTTGGATTCAAGAAAGAAATCTTGGCGGCATGGAGAAAAACTCTCGGGCACCATTTCCGGTCTTCGGCCGCGGTTTTTTTTCCGGCATAAAATTCATCGCCGACCAGCGGATAACCGCGGTATTGCATATGAACCCGTATCTGATGTGTTCTTCCTGACTCGGGATAAAGCTCAACTAAAGAGAAACAAGAAGCCCTTACAGGGTAAACAAGACGCGTGAAGCGGGATAGAACTTTATACTTTGTCTTGGCTTCTTTTCCTTCCAAGGTAATACCAAACCGCTCGCGATTCCAAGAAGTTCTGCCTACCGGCGCGTTGATTTCCCCTTCAGCCGGTTCAACCTTCCCATGCACCAAAGCAAAATAGGTTTTTTTGACAATTCTTTCCTTGAATTGGCGTTGGAGTTCCACAAATGCTTCCGGTGTTTTGGCAACCAGCAATATTCCAGAAGTTTCCTTATCTAAACGATGCACAATTCCATTCCGCATTTCTTGAAAACTGAAAATTGAAAATTGAAAATTCTGGCGAAGCCAGTCCTGTACAGTTTTTTGCCCTTTAGTAGTTTCCGCATCATTAACTACCCAACCAGAAGGTTTGTCCAAA